>CALYTX010000088.1 GCA_945487985.1 uncultured Verrucomicrobiota bacterium
CGGTCAGCATTCGTTCTACCAGCTCATCCATCAGGGCACGCACCTGATTCCGTGCGATTTCATCGGCTGCTGCCGCACGCACAACCCCATCGGCGATCTGCACGATAAGTTAATGGCCAATCTTTTCGCCCAGACCGAGGCGCTGGCCTTTGGCAAGACGGCCGCGGAGTGCCGTGCCGAAGGCGTCGAGGAAAAACTCGTGCCGTTCAAAACCTTCGAGGGCAACAAACCCACGAACACGCTGCTTTGCGATCAGCTTATGCCCGAAACGCTCGGTGCTCTCGTTGCGCTCTACGAGCACAAGGTCTTTGTCCAGGGCGTAATTTGGAACGTTTACAGCTACGACCAGTGGGGCGTGCAGCTCGGCAAGGTTCTTGCTAAGGGGGTGCTTTGCGATCTAACCGCTAAAAAGCCCTCGATGAAACACGATGCGTCAACCAATCAGCTGATAGCACGATACCGCGACGCTGTGGGTCGGTAAAGACGATGCAATCGAGGGCGCTGTTTCTGGTGGTGGCGGCCGTCGCAATCCTGGGTTGCGGGGTCGTCCACGACGCACGAAAAGCGCAGCGTCGCCACGCGAGCGCGGGCGTCGGTGAAACCGTCGCCGAGCGCGTGGCGCCGAAGGTCGATCTGCGAGGCGCCCCTCTCCGGGCGATCGCGGAATTCGCGCTCGCCAACCGTCCGACGATGCTCGCCGCCGCGCTGGCGGTGGAGGACGCGCGGTTGGCACTCAAGGCCATTGCCGCCGACGCGCCGATAGCCTCGTTGACGCCTTGGAATGCGTTGGGGCTGTCTGCCGATGCGGGCTACTCCGAGGTTTCGCCGCAGGCGAAGCTTCGCGATCTGGACCATACCCGGCGCGGCAATGCGACGGGCGGGCTTTCGCTGGATCTGCTCGTTTGGGACTTCGGTCGCAACAGTGCGCTCGCCAAGGCGCAGACGGAGAAGGTTCTGGCCGCGGAGATGGCACTCGCCGGCGAGGGCTATAAGATCTTCAACGAGGTTGCTACGTGTTACTTCACGCTGCTGTGTAACGAAGCGCTTTTCGAGATTTCCTGCACCAACGAGCTGGAGTATCTTGAACATCTTCGCCAAGCGGAGAACCAATTGGAGTTGGGCGAGGTGAAAGAACTCGACGTGCTCAAGGCGCGGCTTGATCTCGCCGAGGCGCGGCAGGCCATCGTGGCGGCGTCCAACGACGTGATTACTGCCGGCGCCGATCTTATGGCGGCGATGGGCGTAGACGCCGCCACTGGCAATGCGCGGACGGTTGTCGGTCTGCACCCTGGCGCGTTGGCGCGAGTTTTGCGGGTGTTCCCGCGGACGGAGTTTACCGACACGGATGCATTTCGCCTGGCCGCCACCAACGCGCCGGCGGTTAAGGTGGCTCGCGCGAAGCTGCGCGCGGCTTCGGCGGAGGTCGATTACGCGATAGCCGACCTGTTGCCTTCGGTATCGGCGAGTCTTTCGCTCGACTGGGTCGATCCGTTCTGGTATTGGGGATGGGGGGTGAAGGCGTTCCAGTCGCTTTTCTCTGGCTTCAGCCGGCGTACGGCGATCGAGCGTGCCGTCAATGCGCTCGAAAGCGCCGCCGCAGCCATCGATCACGAGGAACAGACCCTTTCCTACGATATTGCGCTGGCGGTTGCCGAACGCGACAATGCCGTGGAGGCCGAGCGCACTGCTCGCGTAAGCGTTCGAGAGGCGCGGCTGAATCTCGAGACGGTTAAATCGCAATACGAGCTGGGGGATGTCTCGCGCGTTGATTTCACCGATGCCGTCGGCGCGCTCGTGCGCTCTTGGGGGGATCTGGTCAAGGCGTATTACCGCGGTCAGACCGCCGAGACGAAGTTGTTCCAGCTTATGGGGCTGGATCCGGAGTATTTGCCCGAGCAATGGATTGAAATTGACGATGCTGGCGGGCGATAGCAGAAGGAGGCGACTGATGAGGATTCTACTGGCAGCAGCCGCGATGGCTGCGGTTTTGTCCGGATGCAACGACGAGGGGATCGCAAGTGCGCCCGGAGGCGTCGGCCGCTACCGCACGGCTGAAATCGGGCGGGCGGATATCGTCGGCACCGTCTCGGCGACGGGAACGGTGACGCCGCGCAACACCGCCAGCGGCATTCCGGTGGGCGCGCAGGTCAATGGCAAGATCATAAAGTTGTATGTCGATTATAACGATACGGTGACCAACAACCAGGCGGTGGCCGAAATCGACCCGCTTGTGTACGATGCAGAGTATAAAAGCGCCGTTGCGCGCCTACATGTGAGCGAACGCGCGGTCGACGAGGCGCGGTGCGCGCTCAACAGCCGCAAGGAAGAACTGATTCTGGCTGAAAAGACCTATATTCGCAAAAAGTCCCTTTCCGAGAAGAAGATGGCTCCAGTGGCCGATTACGACAGCGCCGTGGAAGCGTACCGCAAGGCCCAGCTGGCAGTCGAAAGTGCCAATGCCGCGCTCAAGAGCGCCGAGGCCAATGTCGAGGCCGCTCGCGCGAGCCGCGACCAGGCCAAGGCCAACCTTGACTACTGCACGATCCGTTCGCCGGTGAACGGAATCGTCATCGACCGCAAGGTCGAGTTTGGCGAAACGGTGGTTTCCTCGATGAACGCCGTGCCGGTTCTGACGATAGCCGAAGATCTCGATGTAATTTGGATTTCGGCCGACGTCCCCGAGGCTGATATCGGGTCGGTGAAAATCGGTCAGCGCGTCACTTTCACGGTCGACGCCTACAAAGACGGCGGGAAATTGCGCGAGTTTCACGGATTGGTCAAGCAGGTGCGCAAGGCCTCCACCACCACCAACAATGTTGTTACTTTCCCGGTCATCGTCGAGGCGGAAAATCCCGAACAGATTCTATTTCCGGGGATGACCGCCACGCTTTCGATTGAAACGTCGCGCGCCGTTGGCGTGATTGCGGTGCCTTCCGCGGCGCTCCGTTTCCATCCCGAGGGGGTGGATGCGGGCGACCTGCCAAGAGGGGCGAGAATCTGGCTGGTGCCGCCGGCCGGGGGCGATGCGCTCGAATGTGTGAGCGTGGAAACTGGCGCGAGTGATGATTCTTTGACGGAACTGCTTGGCGAGGCGGTCGCCTCGCTTGAGGGCAGGGCGGTTGTGTTGGGGCGGCGCGTTTCGCGTGCAGGGGAGGACAAGCAGTCTGGCGCGAGCAATCCTTTTATGCCCAAGTTCCCCCAGCGCAACAAGAACAAGGGAACTGCTCCGGTGAAGAAACAGTGAAGGCGCAAGGCCATGGCGCATCTGATAGATATTCAAGACATGCACAAGGTCTATTCCGTCGGCGGCGAGCCGGTCAATGCGCTCGATGGGGTTTCGCTGTCCGTCGACGAGGGAGAGTTCGTCGCAATCATGGGGTCGTCGGGGCCGGGACAGTCGACGACGCTCACCATTCTCGGTTGCCTCGACGTGCCTACGACCGGCTCTTATGTCCTTGATGGAATCGAAGTGGCCGCGCGCTCGCGCCGCGAGCTGGCCCGCATCCGCAACCGGAAACTCGGGTTCGTGTTCCAGAATTTCAATCTGCTGCCGCGCACCAGCGCGCTGGAGAATGTCGAGCTGCCAGATTTCTACCTTGATCGCTAGAAGGCGCGCGAACGCCGCGAACGCGCGGTGATGTTGTTGGAGCGGGTGGGACTCAACGGGCGCGAGCACCACACCCCGGCGCAACTTTCCGGCGGCCAGCAGCAGCGCGTGGCGATCGCGCGCGCGCTGATGAACAAGCCGCCCGTGGTGTTCGCAGACGAGCCTACCGGCAATCTCGACACGAAAAGCTCCATGGAGATAATGCAGCTTTTCCGCGAGCTTTCGGGTGAAGGCATCACCATCGTGATGGTTACCCACGAAGACGACATTGCCGCTTACGCAAAGCGCCATGTCGTGATGCGCGACGGCAAGATTCTCCGCGACGACGGCGGCGCGGCGGCCAGAAAGTCGCAGGAGGAGATTGCGCGCTTTGTAAAGGAGGCGCTGTCGTGAGCATCCTGACCGTCTTCCGCGTCGCCCTCAAATCGCTTTCGCGCAATCCGGTGCGTTTTTTCCTGTCTTGCCTTGGAATCGGAATCGGCATCGCAGCGGTGATTCTCGCCATGGCGATTGGACAGGGCGCGAAAATGATGATGATCAAGCAAATTTCGTCGATGGGCAACAACCTCATGATGGTTTTCCCCGAGCGGCGCAGCGGCAGCCCGGTGTCCGGCGGTATGGGACAGGGACAGAATATGACTGCGGGCGACGCCGAGGCGGTTCGCCGCGAACTCGCCCATCTCGTGCAAGGCGTAAGTCCGTCAGTGCGAACCTCATCGCAGGTTATCTACGCCGCCCGGAACTGGTCGACCAGTATCCAAGGAGTTTCGCCGGATATATTGTCTATTTCCAACTGGACGATCACGGACGGACGCTTTTTCACCGATAGCGATGTCGTTGCCGCCGCGCGGGTTTGCGCGATTGGCTCTACGGTCAGGAACAATCTTTTCGACGAGAGCGAAAATCCGCTCGGCAAGATAATCCGCATCGGGAATATGACATTCAAGGTGATTGGCGTGCTGGGCTCGAAGGGGGCGAACAACTGGGGACAAGACCAGGACGATTGCATTATGGCGCCTTATTCGGCGGTGCAGCGCTATCTGCGGCGCTCGAAGTTCAACAATATCAATATGATGAATATTTCGCTGGTATCAATGGACGATCTTGAAGAGGCCAAGCGCGAGGTGTCTGCACTGTTGCGTCAGCGCCACCACCTCGCCGAGACGCAGGATGACGATTTTGAAACCCGCGACACGACGGAGATTATGAACACGATTGGATCGGTCACCAGCATTGTCGGGGTTTTGCTGCTGATCTTCTCGATAATTACGCTTATAGTCGGCGGCATTGGCATTATGAATATCATGCTCGTTTCGGTAACCGAGCGAATTCGGGAAATCGGTCTGCGAATGGCAATCGGCGCCACGCCGCGCAATATTCTTTCGCAGTTTATCCTCGAGGCGACGGTGCTCTCGGGCGTTGGCGGCGCGGCCGGGGTCGCAGTGGGCGTGATCGCCAGCTATGTAGTGGGGGCGGCGGCCGGATGGCCTGTGCTGGTTTCGACCGGCAGCGCTTGTTGCGCCTTTGCCATTTCGGCGTTGGTCGGGTTGTTTTTCGGGTTTTACCCTGCCTACCGTGCTTCACGGCTCAATCCAATCGACTGCTTGCGTTACGAATAGCAAGTTTCTTCGTCCAGGCCGAGGCAACAACGAACTATGAAGAAAAGAGAACAGACAACTGGCGAGGAGATCGCCAACGCGATTACCCACGCCATCGGCTCGCACCTGGGCGCGGCAATGCTGGCGCTGTTGGTTTGGAAAGGTGTGCAGAGCGGACAGGATGTGGCGTGGAAAGTGACCAGCGGTGCCATCTTTGGAGCTTCCATGGTTTTGCTTTACGTCGTATCGTCCGCCTACCACGCCGTTTCCTACAAGCCGGCCAAACGCGTGCTTCATATCATGGATCACATGGCCATCTATTTTCTCATCGCCGGCAGTTATACTCCTTTCTGCTTAGTTACGTTGCGCCACGAGTCGCCCGGGCTGGCATGGTCGATTTTCGGTATTGAGTGGGGGTGGACGCTTGTTGGCGTCGTTTGCAAAATCTGGACCACGGGCAAATTTCGCTACCTTTCAACCAGCGCCTATGTAATCATGGGCTGGGTGGCGATATCGGCGATAGTACCGCTTGTACGCGAGTTGCAGGCACTGGGCACGATGTGGCTGGCCGTTGGCGGAGGACTCTATACCTTTGGCTGCGTTTTTTATCTTTGGAAGTCGATGCCTTATTCCCATATGATTTGGCATTTGTTCGTACTTGCCGGGACGATTTGCCATTTCTTCTGCTTCTTGTGGCATGTAATGTAGGCTTCCGGCCAACCCGGCGCACAATAACGAGTCCCAAGTGTCAAGCGAGCATTTCCACCGGCCAAGCGGGGCGAAGGATGTCGCGAAGTACACGAGCGTGAAGCTTCGC
>CALYTX010000089.1 GCA_945487985.1 uncultured Verrucomicrobiota bacterium
GGAACGGGAGGATGCGACGAAGGAGCGTCCACCCGCTCCATTTGGAATCTCTGATGTTCATTTACCCCTCTTGCGCAATTACCGCCGAATATGGTACAATATACCCTCATTCGACCACTCTAAAGAGTAAAAACACAATGAAAGTACGTAGTTCCGTTCGTCGCATTTGCGAGAACTGCCGCATCATCCGCCGCAAGGGCGTGGTGCGCGTGATCTGCACCAACCCGCGCCATAAGCAGCGTCAGGGCTAAGCAAGAAAGAATAAAGAGGTAAATACAACTATGCCTAGAATGATGGGTGTGGATATTCCGGGAAAGAAGCACATTCGCTTCGCCCTTCGCTATATCCACGGTATCGGGCCGAAACGTGCAGATGACGTTTTGGCGGCTTGCAAAGTCGATCCAATGAAGAAGGCCGACGACGTAACTCAAGACGAGATCCACGCGCTTACGACCTACATCCAGGATCATTACCGCGTGGAGGGCGACCTGCGCCGCGAGGTTTCGCAGAACATCCGTCGTCTGATTCAGATTGGATCGTACCGTGGTCTTCGTCACAAGAAGGGCCTTCCGGTTCGTGGGCAGCGCACTAAGACGAACGCTCGCACCCGCAAGGGCGGCAAGCGCGTTTCAATCGCGATGCCCAAGCAGGCCGGTCGCTAAGGGAGTGTATTGAAAATGGCAGAAGAAATCAAGAATGAAGTCGCCCCGGCCGCAGAGGCCGCCGCACATGCGGCGGAAGGCGAAGTCGCGGCCAAGAAGCGCTCCGGCAAGTCTATTCCCGCCGGCATTGCGTTCATCCGCAGCACTTTCAACAACACCCAGGTCTCGATCGCCGATGCGCGCGGCGGGGTGATTTCCTGGAGTTCGGCCGGCAAGGCTGGATTCAAGGGTTCGCGCAAGTCGACGGCGTTTGCCGCGACGATGGTGGCGCAGGACGCCGCCCGCGTGGCCGTTGCCAAGGGTATGCATGAATGCGAAGTTCGCATGCAGGGTGCTGGCGCCGGCCGTGAAAGCGCGGTTCGCGCGATTCAGGCCGCTGGTATTCGCGTCACTCAAATCACCGATACGACTCCCGTTCCGCACAACGGTTGCCGTGCACGCAAGCGTAGGAGGGTCTAATTATGGGTCATTTCACTGGTCCGCGCAGCAAAATTGCGCGTCGTTTCGGCGAGCCGGTTTTCGGTCCCGACAAGGTTCTCGACAAGCGTCCCAATCCGCCGGGGCAGCATGGAGCGACCAAGCGCCGCCACAAACTTTCGGAATATGGCGAGCAGCTGCGCGAGAAGCAGAAGGCCAAGGCTATTTATGGCATGCGCGAGGGGCAGTTCCGTCTCTTCTTCGAGCGCGCCAAAGTCGATTCTGCCCATACCAAGGGTGAGGCGTTCTTGGCGTTGCTGGAGTGCCGGCTCGACAATGTCGCCTACCGGCTGGGTCTTTCGCCCACCCGTGCGGGCGCGCGTCAGCTTGTTACCCACCGCCATGTGACGGTCAACGGCAAGGTTTGCAACATCCCCAGTTACACTGTGCGTCCGAACGATGTCATCTCCATCCGCGAGAAGGATCGCGGCATGGTTGCGGTCGTTGATTCGCTCAAGAGCCACAAGTCGCCGATGGTGAACTGGCTGAGCTGGGACGATGCGACGATGCAGGGCACGCTGGTGAGCATTCCGCTGCGTGCGGAAATACCCGAGAATATCGAGATCCAGCCGATCGTCGAATTCTTCTCGCGTTAATCGCCGGTAAAGCCACTGTTGTTTAACCATTTGACCTAGGGAGAAAACAAATGCCTATCCGTTTGAGCCGGTTTGAAATGCCAAAGGGCGTCCAGAAGGACGAAACCACGGCGACAGGAACCTACTGCCGTTTTACGGCGGAGCCTTTTGAAATCGGTTATGCTCGGACGATCGGCAACTCGTTGCGTCGCGTGCTTCTTTCTTCGATTGAGGGCGCGGCGATTGCGTCCGTGAAGATCAAGGGCGTGAACCACGAGTTCTCGACGATTCCGGGTTGCACGGAGGATGTCACCGACATCATCCTGAATCTGAAGCGCGTTCTCCTCAAGACCTTCTCGCGCGATGCGCAGACGATTACGCTCAAGGCTCACGGGCCTTGCACGGTCACGGCCGGAATGTTTGCCGAATCCAACAACGTTACCGTGCTCAATCCCCGTCAGGAGATTTGCACGCTCGACGTTGACGGCGAGCTCGATATGGAGTGTGATGTGCGCACCGGTCGCGGCTTCTGCCTTGCTGAAGGCAACAAGAGGCCCGATCAAGAAATCGGCAAGATCGCAATCGATTCGATCTTCTCGCCGGTTACGCGCGTCAACTTCCTTGTCGAGAACACCCGTGTCGGGCAGCGTACCGACTATGAGAAGCTCGTGCTCGATGTGTGGACCGATGGTCGCGTCGACCCCGAAGAGGCGCTCAAGACCGCCGCGGCGGTTTTGCGTCGTCATCTCGATGTGTTTGTCGACTACGCCGGGGAGGAGAGCCTCGAGTTTGAGGATGCCGAGAAGAAGGACGCCGATGAGCGCGAGCGTCTGCGCAAGCTGCTCAACATGTCCGTCAACGAGATTGAACTTAGCGTGCGCGCGGCCAATTGCCTCAACAACGCAAACATCTCGACGGTTGGCGAGCTGGCTTCCAAGACCGAGGCCGACATGCTCAAGTACCGCAATTTCGGCAAGAAGTCGCTTACCGAGATTAAGGCCAAACTCGTGCAGTTGGGTCTCAGCCTCGGCTACAAGTTCGATGCGGAGTTGCTGGAATCGAAGAAGTAAGATTGGAGTTTAGAAATGCGTCATCAAAGAGTCATGAAGAAATTCGGGCGTTCCGCCGAGCATCGCAAGATGCTGATGCGGAGCCTCGTCACCAACCTAATCCTCGCGGAGTCGATCAAGACGACCCTGCCGAAGGCCAAGCAGGCGCGCAAGGACGCCGAAAAGATGGTTACGATCGCCAAGAAGGGAACCTTGGCGGCTCGCCGTCTGGCGTCCAGCCGTTTGACCGAGCCGGCGGCCGTCCAGAAACTCTTCGCGGAAATCGCCCCAGCGATGAAAGATCGCAAGGGCGGTTACACCCGCATCGTCAAGCTCGGAACCCGCAAGGGCGACGCGGCTGAGATGTGCGTCCTGGCGTGGGTCACGGCCGGCGAGGCCGCTCCTGCGGTCAAGGCAGAAGAGCCGGCAAAGGAGGTGAAGTGATATGGCAATCGTGCTGAAGCTCAAGAAGGGCGAATCAGTCGAGCGCGGTCTCAAGCGCATGAAGAAGATTCTCGACAAGGAAGGTCTTCTCAAGACGATTCGCGATCAGCGCTATTTTGAGAAGCCCTGCGTGAAGGCGCGCAAGAAATCGCAGCGTGCGCGCATTCGCAATCGCTCGCGTCGCGGGCGCATGGAGCTTAACTAACAGTCCATATAGAGCCGATAAGCCGCCGCAAGTTGACTTGCGGCGGCTTATTTTGCTAAAATAGGCGACCTTGACGGCGATCTGGAGGGTCGGACCGCAGGGGTAGTTTTGATTTTTGACAGGAAGGAGCGTATAAATGGCGATGAATAACGTGCTGTTGCCGTTGATCCAGCATATTGAATCGGAACGTGGTGTCAGCCGAGATACGGTTCTTACGGCAATTGAGATGGCGATTCAGCAGGCGGCTAAAAAGAACCGCGATGTTACCAATGACTTCCGGGTTTCCATCGATCGCAAAGATCTGTCGATTCATGTCTTCGATACGCTCGTGGCTTCCGATGAAGACTCCGGTCCGGGATTCATTTCGCTTGCGCAAGCCAAGCGCTTCAATCACGGCAACCCGGTGAAGGAGGGCGCGACAATTGAGATTGAGATGCCGGCCTCCCGGTTGGGGCGCATCGCCGCGCAGACCTCTCGCCAGGTAATTATGCAGAAGATTCGCGAGGCCGAGCGCTCCAACACGCTTTCCGAATATACCGACCGTGTAGGCGATATCGTCAGTGGAACGGTTTCGGCGGTTTCCCACCGAGATACCTATGTAATGGTGGGGAAGACGGAAATGGTGCTTCCGGCCAAGGAGCGCATCCCCACCGAAGATTATCAAGTAGGCGATTCGATCCGCGCGATCATCCTGCGCGTTGACAAGGATGCCAAAGGTCCTTCGGTTGTGCTTTCGCGAGCGAGCGGCAAGTTCCTTGAGGCGCTTTTCCATTTAGAGGTTTCCGAAATCGCCGATGGCGTGGTGGAGATTATGAGCGTGAGCCGCGATCCTGGCTATCGCGCAAAGATTGCCGTTCGCACCGCCAATGAGAATGTCGACCCGGTTGGCGCTTGTGTCGGTCAGCGCGGCAGTCGCGTGCGCTCGATTGTCAATGAGCTTTCCGGCGAGAAAATCGATATCGTACGCTGGAACGAAGACATCTGCCAGTATGTCGCCGCGGCGCTTTCGCCGGCCAAGCTCGAATCGATAGAGGTCGATCCGGCCCAGCCCAATACGGTGCATGTGGTGGCGGCGCCCGAGCAGTATTCGCTGGCAATCGGCAAGCGCGGGCAAAACGTGCGTCTGACGACGAAGCTCACTGGCTGGCATGTGGAGATCCGCAAGTCGATGGCCACGGCAAGCTTTGAAGACCAAAAGGCCGAGGCGATTCGCGTGCTGGCCGATACTTTCAGCGTTTCCATGGCGGTGGCCACCCAGATGGCCGATGCTGGCTATCTGACTATTGATGGTATCGCCGAGGAGGACGAGGTGAGTTTCATCGCGGCCACCGGTTTGGACGAGGTTGCGGCCAAAGGCATTTACGCGGCAGCCAAGGCGGTTGCGGAACTCACGGGCGGTGCGGGTGCAGAGTAAGGGGTCTGAGCGAAAATGAGAGTCTACGAATTAGCAAAAGAGGCCGGCGTTACCAGCGCGGTGGTGTTGAAAGCGGCCGAGGACTGCGGCGTGGAGGTTTCCAGCGCCATCAGTTCGATTGATTCCGCAGATATCGCCACGCTGAAAGCCGCGGCGCTCAAGCAAGGAGCCAACGGCACTTTCGCCGCTGCGCGCGCCGCGAAGCGCGAAAAGGCCCGCGCGGCGATTGCCCGCCGCCTCGACAGCGAGAACGAAGCGCTCGCCCGTCATTTGGCCATCGCCAAGGCCGCGCTTAAAGGGGAACGGGTGGAAACCGCTGTGGGCGCCGCCAAGCCTTCTCCGGCGGTTGCCGCGAAGCCGACTCCGGTGGCTGCCGCCAAGCCGTCTCCGGCGGCTACCGCGAAGCCGACTTTGGCGACGGTTGCAGCGGTGAAGATTCCCGCGCCGCCGAAAATTTCGATTTCGCCCGCGCCGCAGAAGCCGGCTCTTCGCATGGCGCCAGGTTACAAGCCCAAGGCGTCCGTCGCCGTTTCCAAGCAGCCGGTCAAGGTCGGGCTTTCGTCCGTTGGATTCAAGCCGCTGCAGCACGCGCCAAGTCAGCCTACGATCAAGATTACCGTCGCTGCCCAGCCCAAGGTGCGTCCGCCCAAGGTGGTCGACTATGACGAAGAGGATTCCTCGCGCAAGGGTCGCAAGGGGAAGGACGCGATGCGGGCGTTCGAGAAGCGGGTCGCTCCGTCTGCGCAGCCCACGCCCTCGAGCCGTATTTCGGTTGACGAGGCGTCCAAGGAGATTTCCATTCGCGGCGCGGTTGTCGTCAAGGATCTGGCGGCGAAGCTGAACATCAAGCCCAACCGTCTGATCGCCGATTTGATGGGGTTGAAGATTCTCGCCTCGATCAACCAGCGCGTCGAGCCCGAAACGGCTACGAAGGTGGCCGAGAAGTACGGTTTCAAGGTGACGATTGAACATTCACGCAACAAAGAAGCCGCCAAGCCCGTATTGAAGGCGATTGATGCCGACGATCTTATTCCGGACGACGCGCCCGAAACGCTCCAGCCGCGCGCGCCGGTGGTCACCTTCTTAGGTCATGTCGACCACGGCAAGACCACGCTTATGGACTGGATCCGCAAGGAGCATGTCGCTGCCGGCGAGGCCGGCGGCATCACTCAGCAGATTTCCG
>CALYTX010000090.1 GCA_945487985.1 uncultured Verrucomicrobiota bacterium
GCTGAAGCGCTTCGAGTTGAAAACGGAAAACCGCTCCCGAAACAACGGAAGCGGGTAGAGATTAATTGCCTCAAACGGCGATTCGCGTCATCCAACTGCCGAATTTAGGTTGATTTCTTCGCTGTCACAGATTCACAGCGTGAAATCGGTCTCTACCTCGGCGTCAGGCAACTCGAATTGCGGTGACGACCTGCGAACCCTTTCAGTCCGTTTGGCCGGTGCTTTCTCTTCGTCATCGTCCGAAGGACGGTAATTAGCGTCTCGCCAAAAGGTTATGTTCCGGAACTCAAGCCCCGAATGCTGCGCGGGCATCTGCTGGAACTGAATGCGCAAAGTCGTCGCCTCGCGGTAATCTTCGGGCAGAAAACCGTCAGACACGAAAAAGGTCATCGTCTGCCAACTGTCAGGATCGTTATCTGTGCGGTAGAACCATGGCCCGCTTTCGTATTTGCCGACCATCCAGTTCGCGCCCAGTCTTACCTGTCCGCTCTTGTTTTTCCCGAAAAGCCGAAACTGGGGAGTGGCGTGATCGTGGTAATTGCCCCACTGGTCTGGCAACCGGTTCACTTCGACGGTAATGCGGTTGTACATTCCTTTGTCGCAGGGGACGGGATTCTTGAAAGCGATACCCGCGGTCGACCAACTGGTTGCCGTATCCTCCAGCTCGATGCGGCAGACGCCATTGGTGGCGATTGCGCGCACCCCGCTCGAACATCCACCGCCAATCAGATCATCCCCGGGAACGACATATGCGCGCTTGCTCGGCTTTTCGGCAGTAATCGCGATAACTGCGGCCGGTTTGCCATCGCGCGAAGCCAAGCGCATAGCCTTGAGCCGCGAATGCAAGCGCGGGTTAGACCAGCACCAGATGCCCGGCTTTTTCCGTCCCCGCCCGGTATCCATTTCGATCTTCTCACCGTCGGCGTATTCAAATTCTACTTTCAACGAACCATTGTGCAGCATATACAGCCGATGGACGAAGTCTGGCAACTCTATTGACGTTGCCTTAGATCCGGCAGCTATGCAGTCTTTAAAACCGTTCTGATCGTAACGCAGAATCTTCACCGGCACGCCCGCGAACTCTTCCGTATCCCATGAGATTGGACCTTTGGACGCGCTATCCACCCCAGCGAGCTGCTTCATAAGCGCGTTCGCCTTCCCAGCCAAATCGATGCACACCGCCGCATCGGAATCGACACGGAATTTCGTCGTCGCGGACGCCTTTGCCTCGCGTTCAGACTCGATTCGCAATAACCCTTGCTTGATAATTTCTTCCGTACGTTCCGGCTCACTTTCCCACACAGCGTTTTCGCTATGCGGATAGCGCGCTTTGAGCGCGCTCTTCCGTCCGCCCACCAGCAGAACCGAACTGCCGCGGACGAGATACAGACCGAAGCTGCCGTCCTTTCCGGGCAGAATTTCGCGCCGGTGACTGACAATAACCGTCTCCCCGCCGCGGTTTTCAACTTCATTCCAAATCCGTATCATCGTCATTGATGAATCGAAGCCTTCTGGCTTGAAACGCACCGCGCGATCGGTCATCGTCCGCGCCGTGACAATCCATGCGCGCATCCCGTTGCGCGCGGCAGACACCACCTCCACCGGATAGACAGGCGTCAAATCGTCTTCGGCCGCGTCCAAAACCTGCGCCTCGGGCTTGATGCCGACCATCAGCGCAGCGGCGGCCACCTTTTCACCCATGGTTTGAGCGGACATCTTGCCGGGATAGAAAATGACCTTGCCTTTACCAAGTTTCTGTTCGCCCGGTTCAATCGGGAACGCTTCCGGATTGGCGCGGCCGTATTCGTCGAGCGCCATCACGCGCTCGAAGGCAACGAGCGTTCCGCCGTGCTCCACCCAATTGCGGATATTCTTCAGCGTACCAGGATAGGCCATATCGGTACCGGCCGTGACGAGCACCCGGTAGCGTCCAAGTCGCTGAACGGAATTGGTAAGATCTTCCTCCCAAATCACATCCACTGGCAAATGTGCAGCGTCAATGCCGACGACCGCCTGATCGAAATAACGGTAGCCGGAATGATTCGCCTGCTGGGCGTAACGCTCGGTCGGATTGGAGAACAAGACCGCTACCTCGCGCCTGATTCCACGCTCGCGCGGCGTAAAGAACTCGTTGACGTCCATAATATCACGCTTGGCGATGCGCACGCCGAGCAGTGCGTCGGGGCGTACATTTGCGCGATTCATGAAGTTGTAGCTGCTGCGGTCGCACGACCATTTGAACGACATCGACATGTTAAAGCCGCGCTGGTACTGGTCGAGATAACTCTGCCGTATCGAATTGGTGGTGTTGCCGAAATACATTTCATTGTCCACTATCGGCTTGCCGTCGGCAAGACCGCGCAACATGTGCGCCTCCATCAGTCCGCGCCCGCCAGTGTGCGAGCAAACCACCCCGAGATTGCGGTACGAACGGTAAAGATCGATTCCGCGCGTGCGAATGGTGCAGGGCTGAAAGGTTGCCCGCGCGTCTGGATCGACAGACCGCAGAGCCTCGACACCTTCGTCCATCAGCGAGGCGAATCTCTCCTCAAGATATTTCGCATATTCAATCGAACGGACAATCCCCGCCTGGGTCTGTTGGTAGTCGTCGCCGAATTTCCGCCGCATCAACCGGTCGAACTCGGCGTGCGCGTATTCACTTTCGTCATACACCGCCGGTTCGTTGAACAACTCGTAGCACCAAGGCTTTAGCCCGAGGTCGAGTACTTCCTTCGCGCCGTATTTCCACATATTGAGCCAAATCTTGCGCCCCTTGGGATGAACCGTAGAATAGGCTACCCAATGGTTGTGGCCAACGGTGAATGCTTCCGGCCCAAGATAGCCTTTCGGCGGACCGGCGGGGGCTTTGGCCTTATTCTTGGCGACGGCTTTCTGCTTGCCAGGATCAAAATCGTCGAGCGACATAATCGCATCGTCATCGTCAAAATCAAGTTTAGCCTCGGGCCGTCGTTTCGGCTCTTCATCTGGCCATTTCCCGCGCTCACCTTTGAAATCAGGATCAAGCGGACGGTCGCCGAGATTCATCGATCCTAACCCCCATTCGCTCGCGGTGAAATCCATGTATAGCGGAATGCCGCACTTGAACGACGGCAACGACTTTTTCCAGTCGCATGGGAACTCGCGCTGATTGGGACGATACATCCGAAGCCACTTAAATGTACAAGAAAGCCCTGTCGCATCGAACCCGAGTCGCGAAACCGTTTCATAGTCCGGCATGCGCTCGTACAACCATTTGAGCGCATCTGAAGCACCCGGGTTGTGCTCGGGCATGAACTCGAACCCGCCATACCAGCATGTCGCCGGATAATAACGCGGCTTGCCGTTTTCGAGGAACGAGCCATCAGGAGCTATCTCAGGCGTTGCCGAAACCACGAGCTCTTCTTTGGGGATGGTGGCAAATTTCTGGAAGGGATCGTATTCAAGTTCGCCCACGGCAGCAGCCGATGTTGCCAAAAGTGAAAAGGCAACGCAGGTTCTCGCGAGATTAAGATATTTCATTTCCGATCGTTTAATTGCAGTACCACCATTCAACGCAGGATGATAAACATTCTTAAACCCGTACGGACGATTTCGCAGGCGTATGTACCATCATCCTGAGGGACATTGTAATTGACTTTGTAGCCAGGAATCCCCTTGCCGTTTTCGCCGGCATTCGTGAAATAGCCAGTCGTTTCCGTGCGGGTGCGGATGATCTTCCATGAATCGCCAGGCTTGAATTTGCCGGCCTCGACGAGTTGTAACTCGCCGCCAAGCGTTGCCTCCACCGTTCCGGGGTTGCTTTCCGAACCGGATAGCAGATCGAGCGTCGTCGCTTCGCCGTCGGGACGGAGCGTCACTTCAAGCGTTCCGCCCAGCATATCAACGTACTGAATGCCGTATAGGCCGTTGCTCTTGTCGAAGCTGAATTTCACGTCACCCTTGCGGAAACCGTCATCCCACCACGCGCCGAGCGCAAGCTTGCCGCCGGGAGCGATGACCACGCGACGGACTTTCTCGCGCAGATTCTCAACGCCGTTCGTCGAACCGAGCCAGTAGACTTCATTCCATTTGCCGCCTGACGAACGAACCGAGAAGGCTCCGCCAAGCCCCTGGACAATCATGGTCTTAGAATGTCCAGTCGCACCAAGGGAACCGCTATTCCAGTATTCGAGGAAGAGCCCCGGGAACCCGGCTGCTGAAATGGTTCCGCCCTTTCCCCAATAGACTTTTCCGGTGTAATTCGTGAACTGGTTGATACCGGGATGCGATCCGCCCCAAGAATTGAAAGCCACTACACCTTCACCGGTCCCGGCGTAGGCAAGCGCAGCCGAGAAGCGGAGATCCGGATTGTTGACCGTATCGAAGGTCGTCAGCGGCTTCTCGGTCGCGACGGTGCCGTTCTTCACGGAATAGCCGAACTTGCCCTGGGGACGAATGACACCCGATTTCAGCGTCAGCGTATGTCCGCCGAGATCGAGGGTCACATTATTGGCTAACAATACCGCATTGACGGTCACGTCGCTGTTGAGCGTGACGCTTTCGGAAAGGTAGACGATGTCCGTTTCCGTCGCACCAGCAAACCCAGCATGCATTTCCTCGATCGCAATCTGACGCACCGTGCCATTTTCGTCAATGCGGCAGGCGCCCCAGCCGAAGCGGCTGTCCTTCGTCCAGCCGTTGAACAGGCCAATCGAAAAACTCGGTGCAATGCCATTGACGACTTCAATGCCGAAAACATCGCTGAAGGTAACCTTGCCATCTTCGACGCCGACGATGCCAGCATGCCCGAGATCTTCATAACGGGCGAAATTCCACGTACCGCCCAGAAGCGAAAAACCGCGACCGACTCGCAGCGCACCGCCATTCAGCTGCGCGGCTTTCGTACCAAGCCACGATTCGCCGAAGAGCGTGTAGTCACAGGCACTGCCGACGGCGGAATTGAGATAAATGGCCGAGCCGTTCACGACCTGCAACTGCGGGATGCTGTCGGGGGTTTCTACAAGCTTGAGCTGGGAGGCGGCGTTCGCAGTACCGAAAACCGAACTCTCAAGCCGCAACGGATAGGCATTCTCGGCCGATTTCATGTAGATGTTGGCGGCGGCAAACGACCCCTTGATGGTCACAGGCGCGTCCTTCGTCGAAAGATACAGTTTGCCGAATGTCTTCGTGCCGGGCAGGGTAACGACCGAGGCAACCGTCGGCTCGATGACGACGCTGCTCGACGTTCCGGGAATCCCGGACGCGCCGACAGCATCGTTGCTCCACATTGCCGGATTGGTCCAGACACCATCTCCGCCCTTCCAGGTATAAGTCGATCGATCGACAACCGTTTGTTGGGTCGAACTCGTCTCGCGCACCCACACGATATCGTTATAGGTCGTGGTAGCCTTGACCGAAATCGCGTAGGTTCCGTCCGCCCGGACAAATGGATCGAAAGCGACGGTCATCCCTTCGGGAGCCGCGGCAAGCGGGATGGATTGCACGCTCTCACCATTGACGATCAACTCAAGCACCGTCGTGCCGATGCCGAATTCGGTCAGCGTGGCCGTGACGGAAATCTGACCGTTTTCTGTTGCGATCACCAATGCGTCCGCAACCTTCGTCGAAGCCTCGACGACAAAACTCTGCGTTTCCGTCCAGACGACGGCCCCCAAGTCGTTGACGGCTTTGTAGGCGCAATAGTAAGTGGCACCGGGGGTGAGACCGATGAGGGTATTGCTGAGATCGGCCTTGTCGGTGTAGCGGACCGTTCCGCTTGCCGTGCCACTCGTTTCCAGATCCGCACTTGCGCCGTAGTAGAGCGTGACATCGGCAGAAGCGGCGCCGGTGCCGAGATTGGAAAGACGTCCGGAAATGGTGGCATCCGTTCCGGAAAGAACTGGCGCATTGATGCGAACGGCAAGCGGCACTTCGGCGCTGGTAGCGACAACGTCGCCAAGGGTGACAAAACTCGCGGAGGTCATCGTATCGTAGCAAGCCTTGATCC
>CALYTX010000091.1 GCA_945487985.1 uncultured Verrucomicrobiota bacterium
ACTTGTTGGATCGACATGCCAGAGTACGGTCGCTACGAAATTGTCGGTCAAACGCTCGACGATGCGGCGGGAGAGGCCTTTGACAAGGCTGCGAAGTTGCTGGGGCTGGGCTATCCGGGCGGTCCCAAAATTGACAAGTTGGCCCAGGAGTTCTTGTCCAATGCTGCCGGGCGCGGCGAAAAAATTGATTTAATTAAATTCCCGCAAGGGCATGTGCGCGAGGGAGTCGCCGAACTCGCGGGTCTGCCGGCGGAATTGTGCGTATCGTTCTCGGGACTCAAGACCGCGCTTTTGCGCTATGTGCAGAAGACTTCGCCTTCGCAGGACGAAATACCGCGGATAGTCGCTTCCTACCAAGAGGCGATTGTCGAGGCAATCGCCACACGCACTCGCAATGCGCTCAAGCGGCGATCCTATCGTGCGCTGGTGGTCGGCGGCGGGGTTTCGCTCAACAGCCGCATTCGTCGTTCGCTAAAGGAAATCGCCGAGCGGTCGCAGATTCCGCTTTTGCTGGCTAAGCCCAAATATTGCGGCGACAATGGCGCGATGATTGCGGCGATGGCGTATTACCGGCGCAACCTCACCGGCGCGGATGCAATGGGTGCGGATGTGCGGCCGTCGCTCGAAGCTGGCGAAGAGCCCTAAGCAAGCGCCTGCGGATCTGCCTCGAATGTATTTAAGATTATACAGCCTGACTACGGGAACTCTGTGAAATTGACACTGAGGAGTTGAATAATTGACGTTTTTTACGCCAACCACAATGGTTTTGACGCATCGGTCTTATCCACTTGGCCAATCTCTATTACCGCTGGAGGGGTATTTTTGGTATAATCCTACATAAAATATGTTGAAGGGGAAATTAGATTCCAGATTCCGCACGACGATTCTGGGGGTAATCTTCGCCGCACTCGTTTGGGGGTTTCAGGCGATGATTTTTCGTCACGCCCCAGGGGTATTTTCTTCTCCGTCAGAAGATATGTCCTTTGCCTACTTTGTACCATTGTTTTCGTTTTATGTGGTCTACACCGAGCGTAGGCGGATTGCTGACTCCGTCGGGAACAGCTCGTTCTGGGGTTTGATAGCAATTCTGCCGTTGCTCGCGCTGGGGATCCTTGGCGTACGCGGAATTCAACTGCGGCTGGAGATTCTCGCCTTCGTTGGCTTGCTGGTTGCCGTTCCCTGGGCGCTTTTCGGCGCCAGGACGGCCAGAGCGGTTCTGTTTCCGGCGGCGTTCTTGTTGTTCTGCATTCCGCTGGCGACTTTCCTTGATGTGGTGACTGTGCATCTGCGACTGCTGGCGACGGCGGTGTCGGAGGTGATGCTGACTGGTTGCGGGGTGCAGGTGGTGCGGCAAGGTTCGATGCTGGCGGCGGCAGATGGTGCGTTCTCGATTGATGTGGCCGAGCCGTGCAGCGGATTGCGGTCGATTTTCGCGTTGATGGCGCTGACGGCTGGCTACGCCTATTTTACGCAACCGACATTCTGGCGCCGCATATTGCTTTTTTTCTTTTCGGTGCCGCTGGCTATTCTTGGCAATGTGGCCAGGATTCTTACGATTTGCATAGTGGCGAGTTTTGCTTCGGAGAAATTCGCTCTCGGCTTTTATCATGATTATTCCGGATATGTGGTGTTTCTGGTGGCGATTTCCTTGATGGTGGGAGTGGGCGAGCTGATAAGCCGCCTTGCCGCGCGCGTTCCCCAGGCCGCCGCGCCCAAAGCCCCGCTGGCTGCATCCGCTTGCCCGGCGAACGGATGCTGGCGGAATCAGATTGTCCCCGCAGCGGCGCTTTTGGTGGTGTTGCCGGTGATGGTGTTTCAGGCGTGCACGCCGCAGGCCGAGCTGGCCGAAGCGCGCAAACCGAATCTTGCCGCGCTCGCGTTCGATGGCTATTGGCGGACGAATATCGAGCCCAGTGAGGCCGAGCGGACGGTGCTGCCGAAGGATACGCTGGTGGAGAAAGTCCGCTTTGATTCGGATGACGGCGACTGGTTCGTGGTTACGGCCGTGGTCGGTGGCGCGAGTAAAAGTTCCATTCATCGTCCCGAACTTTGCCTGCCCGCCCAAGGCTGCCTAATGACCGCCCCGCGCACGCGGAACGTCGGCGGGATGGATTGGCGGTTTATTACGCTGGTGCACAAGGATGCCCAGCCCCAGGGATTCGCCTACGCCTTCTTCAATCAGGCCGGTTTCCGCACCGCTTCGCATACGCGGCGCATTTTGCGCGATGTTTGGGATCGGTCGGTTTTGAACCGCATCGATCGTTGGGTCATGGTTACCGTAAACGCCGCGCGGGCAGACGACGCCTCGCTGTCGGCGATCGCCGGCGCGCTGGAGAATCTGTGCAAATGATTGAGTTGTGCGAAAGAGCTGTGCCCTATATTATCGCGTTCGGCGGCGCGCTGTTGCTGACCCTCGTGTTAGTTCCGCCGGTGCGGGAGCTCAACCGTCGTCTGGGTATGGTTGACAAACCTGACGCGCGGCGCATCAACAAAGTGGCAGTTCCCCGCGGCGGAGGTATTGCGCTCGTGGCCGGGGTTCTCGTTTCGTACGCGCTTTTCATCTGGTTATCAGGGCGGCCGCCGCTACAAGGCAACGGTGTGACCGAAACAATGTTCTGGCGGATGTCCGCGCTTTCGGTGGTGCTTGCGCTGTTGGGCTTGTGCGATGACAAGTTTAATCTGCCGCCCAAGGTGAAGCTGGCCGGACAGCTTGCGGTATCCGTGGCGGCTTGGGCGTGGGCTGGGTTTGGCTTCTGCCGGCTGTGGCCAGCGTTGCCGGGATGGGCCGACTGCCTGCTGACGGTGTTCTGGATTGTCGGGGCGGTGAATGCATTCAATCTAATTGATGGTCTTGACGGTTTGGCGGCGGGGCTGGCGCTGGTCGCCACGCTCGGAATGTCCGGGACGCTTTTCCTCGTCGGCAATCCCCAGCAGACGCTGTTTTATTTCGCCTTTGCGGGCGGTTTAATCGGTTTCCTCCGCTACAATTACAATCCGGCGAGCGTGTTTCTCGGCGATTGCGGGTCGATGTTCATCGGTTTTATCCTGGCCACATTGCCGCTTGCTTCGCAGGAACCCAATTCGTTCGTGGTTTCCGTGGTGGTGCCCATGCT
The DNA here is from genome assembly GCA_945487985.1 of uncultured Verrucomicrobiota bacterium. GTDB lineage: Bacteria > Verrucomicrobiota > Kiritimatiellia > RFP12 > UBA1067 > UBA1067. Next base: position 3,114 of record CALYTX010000091.1, read on the forward strand.
GGCGATGGGCGTGCCGATTTTCGACACGGCACTGGCGATTCTGCGTCGCTCGATTCGTCGTTTGATAAGCCGCCGCGGCAATCCTTCTGGGGCGGGCGCCTCTGCGGTAATGACCGCCGACGCCGATCATCTTCACCACCGCATCTTCCGGGCCGTCGGCCTTAATCAGCGCAAGGCCGCCTGGGTTCTCTATGCGCTGTCCGCGGCGCTTGTGGCTGTTGGGATGATTGGCGTGTCGCTGCGCTCGCGAGCCGCTGGACTGTGGCTGCTGGCTTTTACCGTGGCGGTGATTGTTGTTTTCAAGGATCTGTCGCGGATTGAGTTTTTTGATGCAGGGCGGTTGCTGGAATCGATTGCGCACGATCGCGCGACCTCGGTGCGCCGGCGCTGGGCGCGGTTGTCCGTTCCGTTCTATCTTGTCTTTGATATCACCGCGCTCGTTATGATATTCTTCCTCTGCGCGTGGGTTATGCGCCATCACGTGGGCCGGGCCGAGCTGCGCATTGCCATGCCGCTGAGGGTGGCCTCAGTTTTCTTTTTCCTCACAGTATTCAATACTTACCGCACCGTCTGGGCGCGGGCGATGGTTTCGAACTATGTGCGGCTGATGGTCGCATGCGTGCTGGGCGCGGTAGCCGGCTCGGTTGGTTGCTATTACGCTGGGCTACTCCCCGCGTTTGATCTTGAGGCGGTTACGCTGCTGTATGCGCTCGGCGCGTTCTTTTTGCTGACAGCCGTTCGCCTGCTGCGCGGTATCGTGCGCGACGCTTTTTACGCGCTTGACTGTTCGCGGCTAAAGTCGGGAGAAGGGGTTTCTCGCGTGCTCGTGTACGGTTCGGGGTTGCGGTATCGCGCTTTCCGCCGCGAACTGGTTCGCACAACGGCCGCCAATGACCGCATGATTGTGGGGATCATCGACGACGATTTGCTATTGAGGGGGCAGTTTATCGGCGGCATCCAGATTCTTGGAACGCTGATACAGGCGCCGGACATCATTCGTCGACTCCAGGTCGACAGCGTGGTGGTGACTTGCAAGCTGACATCCGAACGGCAAAAGGTCGTCCGCAAGATCCTTGCGCCCACCGGCGTGAAAATAACGATTTTTTCGTTCTCCGAAACGGAGTTTCAATCGTAAACAACCAATTCAAAACAATCAAGACGAGGTATTAATCAAATGGCATTCAGCAAAGACGAAGTTATGGCTTACCACCGCGGCGGCAAAGTTACCGTGTCACTTCCTCGGCGGCTCAAGACGAAAGAAGACCTGTGTCTGGCCTACACTCCTGGGGTGGCACACGCGGTGAAAGCCGTCGCCGCAGATCCCAGCAGCGTGTACGACTGCACCGCCAAGTCGAATCTCGTGGCGGTGGTGTCGGACGGCACGGCCATCCTCGGGCTCGGAGATCTGGGTGCGAGTGCCTCGATTCCCGTAATGGAGGGCAAGGCCGTTCTGTTCAAAGCCTTTGGCGACGTGGACGCCTGGCCGGTGCCGCTCAATCACTGCCGCCAGAACGGCGAGAACAGCGGCAAAACCGACCCGAAACGCGTGATCGAGGCCGTCAAGATGATTGCCCCGCAGTACGGCGGCATCAACCTTGAAGATATCGCCTCGCCCGCGTGTTTTGAAATCGAGGATACGCTCGATCGGGAACTCGACATCCCCGTCTTTCATGACGATCAGTGGGGAACGGCGGTCATCTCGCTTTCCGGAGTAATGAACTTCGCGAAGCTCGCCGGCAAAGAACTAAAAGACCTCAAAGTGGTCATGAACGGCGCGGGCGCGGCGGGCATTCGTATCTGCGATATGCTCAAGGCCGCTGGCGTCGTGGATGTTACGATGTGCGATACGAAAGGGACGATCCGGACGGATCGCACCGATCTTAACCCGTTCAAGGCCAAGCACGCGCGTGACACGAAGGCGATGACGCTCAAGGAGGCACTTGTCGGTGCTGATGTCTTCATCGGGGTATCCGCGGCAAATGTTCTGACCGGCGACGATGTCAAGACGATGTCCGACTTCCCGGCGATTTTCGCCATGGCCAATCCCGATCCCGAGATTGCGCCGGACGAAGTGGCGAAGGCGCTGGCGGGGAGGAAGTATGTAATGGTCACTGGACGCAGTGACTACCCCAACCAGATTAACAACGTACTCGGATTCCCTTATCTTTTCCGCGGCGCGCTTGACGTGCGCGCGACGACAATCAACAAGCAGATGAAAGTCGCCGCCGCCGATGCGCTTGCCGCGCTCGCGCAAAAGCCGGTTCCTGAAGAAGTGGCTGCGCTGTATCCGGATGAAAAACTACAGTTCGGCACTGGTTACATCATTCCCAAGGCCTTCGATCGGCGTCTCTTCGTCGAAGTGAGCTTCGCCGTCGCCAAGGCGGCAATCGAGACCGGGGTCGCACGGCTGCGGCTTGATTTGGACGAGTATCGCCAGGATCTCGAGCGTCGCAATTCCGCGCGCGCATGACGAGTTGCAACCGCAATGAGAAGAACTGGGAAAATATGAAAACTACGATTCTTGCAGCGATTGCCGTTTTAGCATCCGGGCTTGGCCTTGCATCTCTACCAGTGCCGTTTCGCGGAGTGGTGGAAGGGTATTACGGTCGGCCGTGGGGGACGGAAGGGCGGCTTTCGCTGCTGGAATTCATGGGCGAGATGAAGATGAATGTTTTCATCTACGGTCCGAAAGACGATCCATACCACCATAGTAAATGGCGTGAACCTTATCCGGCGCGGGAGATGGCCGATTTCGCCAAGTTGCTGAAAACAGCCCAAGCTAATGGCGTTAATTTCTACTGGGCAATCCATCTCGGCGGCAGTTTTCGCACG
>CALYTX010000092.1 GCA_945487985.1 uncultured Verrucomicrobiota bacterium
CGTGGCCTTGCCCGAACCCGAAGGGCCGCAGACGACGACGACTTCGCCCTTTTCCACGGTGGTGCTGCAGTTCTTGTGCCCGTGAATAGACTGAAATTGTCGCGTGCTATTTCGTTGTATCCCAAATCGCGGTAGATAAGCCCCAGGTGGTAGCGGGCGACAGAATTCTTCATATCCAGACGGATGGCCGAAAGCAGCGCCGTGCGTGCGCGGTCGCGAAAAACGGAGGCAAGATTGCCCGCTTCGGCGATGCGGGCCATGTTCACCACTCCGATTCCGGATAGCGCACGCGAACGCAGAGCGCGTTCCCGGTCGCCGGCCGCAAGCTTGGAGTATAACGCCTCGGCCTGGTCATAGTGTTTCTCATAGAATGCGACCTGGGCGGCAAGTTCTACAACATCGGCATCGTTTGGCGCAAGGTCAAGGGCGCAAGATATCGATTTGCCTGCGTTGGCAACATCGCCGAATTTCAATTGCGCTCCCGCGAGCATCACCCAGGCATCAACATTTGCCGGCGCGATGGCAACGGAAGCTTCGAACTTGCGGATAGCCTTTTCCGTGTCGCCCGCGGCAAGCGCTTCTTCGCCAGCGCGCAGATTCTTCGATGCATCCTCTCCTCCGCAACCGGCAAGGGCAGCGAACACCGCCGTCGCAAGGGCGCGCTTAAGCACGGATGAGAGCGAGGAATTCATCGCGCTTTGCCTCCATGATCTGCTTGTTCTTGCCTTCCAGATTGAGCCTGACGAGCGGCTCGGTGTTGGACATTCGTACATTGGCCCAGTAGCCTTCGCTATCCCAGGCGTCCACGCTAACACCGTCGAGCTCGAAAACCCGCGCTTTGTCTGAATAAAGCGACTTGATCTTCTGGAGCACTTCAGCCGGCGGGGTCGAGGTTTTCGTGTTGATCTCTCCGGACTGGCAGTATTTCTTCAACGGCTCGACCAGTTCGGAAAGCGGTTTGCCGGCGGCGGACACGATGTTCGCAATCGCATACGTGGCCATTGAAGATGATTCGGCGGTGAAGTTTGCCTTGAAATAATAGTGGCCTGAAAGCTCGCCGGCGAAAATCGCATCGTGTTGGCGCATCTGCTCCTTGATAAACGAATGCCCTACGCGCGACATCATCGGTTTGCCACCGGCAGCAGCAATTGTTTCTTCGGCCATTTTCGTAGAGCGCAGGTCATAAAAGCACGCAGATTTCGGATTGGACTTAAGCAAATCTTCAGCGATGAGCGCGGTAATGAAGTCCATCGGAATTATCTGCCCCTTCTCATCAAGGAAGCCTGCGCGATCGGCATCGCCGTCAAAGGCCACGCCAAAGGCGTACTTGCCGGGGGCCGCCTTGATCAACGCCTGCAGATCCTTGAGCGTCTCGTGATGGAGCGGGTTGGCATCGTGATTCGGAAATTCGCCATCGTACTCGCCGAAGAGGTCGTCGTGGGTGAGCAGATTCTGACCGGTGAACGCGACTGCTTCGGCAATCCCCATGCCGTTGGCGAAATCCATCGCCACATGAACCGGCTTGGCGAGATGGGCAATCTGGCGTACATGCTCGCCATACTGCTGGGAGATATCGACTTTGGTGATCGTACCCATGCCGGCTGGAGGCTCATTGCCGTCCATAGCCGCGACGATGCGCTCGATGTCCTTTATGCCCGTCGCACCGGAAATCGGTACGGCATTGGCGCGGCAAAGCTTGCACCCGTTCCATTCCTTAGTATTGTGCGAGGCGGTGATCATCACTGAGCCGTCGGCCTTGAGTGAACCGTTGGCGAAATAGCTCATTGGGGTGGAGCTCAGACCGATGTCCAGCACGTTAACCCCCTCGTCGACCAAACCCTTTGCAAAGGCTTGAAACAGCGAGTCGCTCGACTTGCGGCAGTCTCGGGCCACCACCACCTTTCCGCCCCGCACGGCGGTGAATTGCGCGTAGGCGCGAGCAATCTTGTAAAAAACTTCGTCGGTAAGATCTTCGCCGTAGATGCCACGGATGTCGTATGCCTTGAAAATGCCCATGAATCAGATTCCTCCTTGAAATTGCAGTTGCAGGTTATTTGTTTAAATCAATTGATAAGGACTTTCTGCTGCTCGTAATGCCCCGGCTGCCAGACGCGCACAACCGTGCCGTTGCTTTGCACTTGGTCTACATAGCGCCCGGCTACCCATACGTTTTGCACCTGGTAAACGGGTTGGGCGGGCTGCTGCACGATAACTGGTTGCTGCACGACTACGGGTGGTTGCACGACAACCGGTTGAGGCACAACCACCGTAGGCTGTGAAACCACTACCGGAGCGGGACGAAGCGCATCGTAAAGCAACCCTCCGACTATCGCCCCGCCAATGATACCCGCGGCAATTCCACCGTGATGACGCAGATGGTGGCCACCGTGACGGGGCGGCGGCATTCCTCCGTGCGGACGCGCAATGGCTGCGCAAGCAAGAGAAATGATTGCGACCAAGCAGACGAGTTTTTTCATTTTCCACCTCCAAAATATATCTATGTGATTATACCAAATTTTCGCGGCGGCTTGCGCATGAGACGAGAATTTCCTTCAACTCATCCATTGTGTAGGGTTTGGCCAGGAAGGCGTCGTAGGGGTGAGCGGCGAACATCTTGCGCATCGACTCCTCGCTTGAGCCGGATGAAACGATAATCGGCGTTTGCGGGGAAGCAATGCGGAAGGCGTCGAGTAGGCGCAGAGTGTCGATACCACCCAGATTGGCGTCGAGAATGATTGCGCCGATGCGCGAGGAGAAACGGCGGAGAATGGCCAACGATTCGTGGCGGTTGTGCGCCACATGTGTTTCGACCTTAAGCACTTTCAGTAGAATCGACGTCGTCTGCAGAATCGCCTCGTCGTTGTCGACCAGTAAAACCTCTGTCGGCAGCTCGCCGCGGGCGCGCTGTTTCCCTGCAGGCTCCTCGCTTTCGCGAGCGAGTTTCGATTCTGGCAAAAACACGTGGAATGTGGTACCAATGTCGACCTGGCTGGTTACGCGAATTCCCCCTCCGTGCGACTCGACGATTGTCCGCACGGTCGCCAGCCCCAGTCCGCGGCCGAGAGCCTTCGAAGAAACATAAGGGTCGAAGAGACGCGGGAGCAACTCGGGTCGAATGCCAGGTCCGTCATCGGCAATACGGAACATTACGCCTTTGCCCGGCGCGAGCGGACGTTCAGAGATAAAAACGCCGGCAAGCGCGGCGGTCATCTCAAAAGGCTCGGCAGAAAGGCAAATAGTGCCGGGGCGCTGACCAATCGCTTCGCTGGCGTTTTTGATGATATTGAAAAGCACCTTCCAGAACTGGTTCGGATCGGCATCAACATCAGGCAGGTTGTCGCCGAAGCGGTAGCACAGCACGATATTCTTGCCGACAACCCGGTCCGCAATCATTTGCACGTCCTTGATGATCATTCCCGCGTTGGCCCGCACCAGCATAATCTTCGATTGTCCAGCATAGGCCATGAGCTCCTTGGTCATCGCCGAGCCGCGCTTGACGGCGTCGCGAATGGCGTCCATCTCTTGCCGCACGCCCTCGCCAATCGATCCGGCCAAAGCCGACTCGGCTGTATTGAGAATAACCGACAGCACATTGTTCACATCGTGGGCGATGCCGGCGGCGAGCAGCGTCAGCGATTCGCGCTTGGAGAAATCGCTTGCGCGCTTTTCGGCTTCCACGCGCCTACGGCGTTCGCCGACCTCTCGCGTCATGTCGCGGATAATGCCAAGCGCGAAATGATCGTCCATGCGGGAAAGACGCAGTTCGAAATAGCGAGCGTACGGATCCGATTCCTCACCGGTTCGGCCTCGCGCCATGGTTGCCTGTCCAGTAGCGAAAGTTTGTTCCAGTCGCTCGAGGAACCGCGATGCCTGCCCTTCGGAACATAGTTCAATAAGCGGTTTTTCATTCGCTGCCAGTCCCGGTACGGGCTTGCCTTCCGACTGCTTGATCACCGACACGAGCCGTCCGGCGCGGTCAAACACGACGAGCGCATCCGGCACGCACGCGATCATCGCACGCTGGCGCGACTCAAGCTGCGCGAGTTCGACTGTGCGTGCGGATATGGTTTCAAGCATGCGGTTGACCGATGCTGCTAGATGCGCAAACTCATCCTTCCCCTCCCACTCGATGCGCGGACAGTCGGTGGCGGTATGATTTTGGCCGAGATTGCGGATGGCTTCGGTCATCTTTGTCAACGGATTGAGCAGAACCCGGCCCTGGAACCAGAAGATCGGCAGAATGAGCACGATGCCGGCCATTGAAATGAAGAATGTAAGCCGCCCGAGCGCCGAGCGCGTAACGTTCGTGAAGGTCTTCGGCAGCGATACTGCGATCATCGTAATCGGGTTGCCGGCGATGTCGCGGATGGCGAACACCGCTTCGAACGAATTCCCGCCGATATCCCAAAATCCGCCCGAGTAGAAATCAAGCGCTTCGGAAAGCATCGGTGCCAGGCCGAATGAATTTCGCTCGCGCAGGGAAGACCCGGGAATCGCGCCGTTGCGCACGGTCGGCGCATTGACATCTGTTTTGCGTGAACTTACCCTGACTTCGAACCCGCCGAAGCCCTCGTTAACCTGCGCCGAGAAGGCGGAGGAATCGAACAGCGAGCCCAATACCGCATAGCCATCCGCCTTGTCGGTGCCGTACCGGGTGAGCGAAACATAGTGCGAACGCGAGCCGACATGCATGATGCCAACGGCCGTGGCGGCATCGTTGGTGCCGGAAAGACCTTGTATCCAGCTGCCGATCTGTTCGGCGTAGGCGGCAAGGTCTGCTGCATTGAGTTTGCGCGGACCTACATCCGTGCGCACGCACCCAGCGACAAACTCGCCGTTCGCGGTGTAATCGACAAGCAAAGAGAAACCTCTCCCCGCGGAATCGGACATGATCTCAGCGGGGGAAACGCGTCCCGCGAGCTGTTTCGCCACCCATGGCAGATGCCGGATGTTGTTCCGGCGCACGCTGTCGGCATTTCGGTAGGCGATGCGCGAGATATCCGCTCCGATCTCGCGCACCTGTTGCTCGGCATCACGGACGAGGTGTACGAGCACGATGCGTCCGCCAATGTAGAATACTCCGAGAATCAGCAGCAAAAAGAACGCTGTGGCGATTGAATACTGCGTGCGTATTGAATGGGCTGTGCGGGTGAAAATATTGGCTGCGGACAAATCGCCGTCGCTTTTCTTTTTTTGCATATCTACAATTTCTCCTTAGAACGGCTGTGCGGCTTCGCCTTGCGGTTTATCGCGCGGCGTTGCGTCGCTGCCGTATCCACACCAAGATCAGAACGAGCGAAATGGCCGCAACTGCGCCGAGCCGACCGCGGCGAAAAGCCTCTTCTGCGGAAACACCCACCGTCCGCGCCGGCGGCTCGATTGCGATTGCAGCGGTCGAATCGGCGAGTTCTCCAGGGGGTTGCACGGACGATGGACTGGGAGTTAACATCTTGGCAGCGGCGGAAGTTTCGCGCGCCGCGCGCATTTCCCGCTCCTGGCGAGCGATTACCACCGAGGGATCTTCCGAGGCTTCGACCATAACGCGTTAATCCGTCCGTTCTTTTCCTTACATCTATTCGATATTAACCACGCCATCGGGAAGTTCCATCCACCAGAGCGTAACCGGGCTCGCATCGCTTGACTTGGCCAATCCTACCTTGTCGTTGTTAATGGCTTCCGACGATCCGGAGTAGAGCCGGCAGTCCCAATTCAAATAGAGTGAATTGGAATACTGGATGCCTTCATTGCGGCAAACGAGCGAGCCGTTGATTGTGCACTGGCCGATCTTGCCGAAAATGCCATGGTTGTTGTAGAGCACCGCGTCAATACGCGTAAGCGTGGAAAGCCGCGAGGTGATTTCGCTGGGGGCGCACACGGAATCATAATAGCGCCGGTTGTATTCGGCCACCAGCTTCGTTTCGGTGATTTCAACCTGTTTGGTTAT
>CALYTX010000093.1 GCA_945487985.1 uncultured Verrucomicrobiota bacterium
CTCGTACGAGCCATCGCAATGGTTCCGCGCTCATTCTTGAGTCCGTTCGTCGCCTCATTGCGAATCGGCGCGCGGGTGGGTTTCTGATCCATGCTGCGATCAAAACCGCCGCCTTGAATCATAAAACCGTCAATCACCCGATGGAAGATTGTGCCATCATAATGTCCTTCGCGTGCGTAATCGACGAAATTCTTTACCGTCTCGGGCGCCTTTTCCTCGTCAAGTTCGAGGGTAATCGTGCCCATATTCGTTTCCATAATCGCTCTCATCGTTATTCTCCTTGCTTGGCAATATCCTCAAATGCTTTGCAAACCCTGAAAAGCCGCGCTTCGTCGAACGCATTGCAAACGAACTGCACGCCTACCGGCAGGTGGTCGGGTTCGGTGAAGCCTGCCGGAATCGAGGCTGCACAAACGCCAGCGAGCGCTGAAGGAATGGTGAACAAATCGTTCAGATACATCGTCAGCGGATCCTGCAGTTCGCCGATGCGAAACGCCGGCGTCGGCGCACAGGGAGCCATAAGCGCGTCAACCTTAGCAAACACTGCGTCGAAGTCGCGCTTGATTAGCGTGCGGACCTTCTGGGCACGCGCATAGTATGCGTCATAATAGCCGCTGGAGAGCACATATGTGCCCATGATGATACGGCGCTTCACCTCCGGCCCGAAGCCCTCGGCGCGAGACTTTGTGTAGAGCGAATAAACATCCGTCGCCGCTTCGCTGCGATGGCCGTAGCGCACCCCATCGAAACGCGCGAGGTTGGCACTCGCCTCTGCCGGGGCGATGATATAGTACACCGCCATGGCATATTGCGTATGCGGCAGCGAAACCTCGACAAGCTCGGCACCAGCATCGGCCGCAAGCTTAATTGCCCGCTCGGTAACACGCTTAACCTCGCCATCAAGCCCGTCCACGCCGAAATATTCCTTGGGCAGGCCGATCTTCACTCCCTTGAGACTCGCCCCCTCAATCGCGCGTACGTAATCAGGAACTGGCTCGCGCGGCGTGGTGCCGTCCATTTGATCGTATCCGGCGATTGCCTTGAGGAGAATCGCGGCATCTTCGACCGACTTCGACATCGGGCCTACCTGATCGAGCGAACTAGCAAACGCGGTCACCCCATAGCGGCTGACGCGCCCATAACTTGGCTTGACACCCACACAATTGCAAAAACTGGCTGGCTGACGTATCGAGCCACCCGTGTCGGTTCCAAGCGCGGCGATGCACATATCGGCGCCAACGGCTGCGGCGCTACCGCCGGAACTACCTCCGGGTACGCGCGAAAGATCGTACGGATTGCGCGTTACGCCCAGTGCCGAGTTCTCGGTCGAAGAACCCATTGCGAACTCATCCATGTTGACGCGTCCGCACGGAATGAAGCCGTTTGCCTTAAGGTTCTTGACCACCGTCGCATCGTAAGGCGAAACATAGCCCTTCAAAATTTTCGACGCACACGTGCAAGGCTGGCCTTGGACGTTGATGAGATCCTTGATTGCAATCGGGACAGCCTTTGGATTCGCCTCGGCAAGCGCCAGAGCCTGCTCTTCGTCAAAAGTCAGGTAGGCACCAATCTCGCCATTCTTCGCACGATAACGTTCGATAATTGATTGAACGAGATCCTTCGCCGCAAACTCGCCTTTGTTCAGCCCCTCTTGAGCCGCCTTGATTCCAAGTTCAAAAAGCTCCATAGTTTTAACTCTCTTCGCTTTTCACTTCGAGACGCACCGCGTCACGACTCCGCCCCTTCCACGATTTTCGGCAACAGAAATTCGTCGCCCACGCGCTTGGGTGCGTTGGCGAGCGCCTGCTCCTTGTCGAGCGAGGAGCGAACCTCGTCTTCGCGGAATGCGTTGGCTAGAGGCCGACCATGCATCATCGGCTCAACACCGGTGACATCGACTTCCGAAATCTTCTCCACATAACCGACGATGCTTTCAAGCTGCCCCTGAAAGAGCGCTTTTTCCTCGGCAGTCAGCTCCAGCCTGGCAAGTTCGGCAACATACCCCACATCGATTTTCATATCATCTCCTCCAACAGGGCGTAATCCAAACCCCGTCGCTCTCAAAAAGGCGACGCGGCTTGTCGCCGCCGTCCTCCGCAGCGAGCGTATCGACGATATAAAGCGCCTTGTCGCGCGATGCGATCAGGTGGCGATGGTTTCGCGACCACGACGGATGCTCCCAAGTACCAGGCTCGCCAACGAGCACGGCACCCTTGTCGCCTTTCGCCGGATCCATAATCGCAATCTGCGCACCGCCGGTGCGTTTGGTGATGTAGGCGATGCGACCGTCGGGCCCCCAGTCGGGATCGACATTTTGACTGCCCACACTGGTTAGCCGGCGCTTGGCCTTGGTCGCGACGTCGATCACGTAGAGCTGCGGCTTGCGCGCCTCGTTGGAAACATAAACAATCTGCTTGCCGTCGGGACTCCACGAAGGCTGGCCTTCGCTTGCCTTGGTGTTGGTCAGTCGCATCCAGGTGCTCGAGGCGATATTAATGACATACAGGTCAGGCTGTCCGTGAAGCGAGAGAATGATTGCCACCCTGCCCCCATCGGGCGAAACGACCGCACCAGTGGTCAGCCCCTTGAAGGCCCACTTCAACTGCCGGCGCGATGCAAGCGTGTCGAATTCGTAGATTTGCGGACCGGACTCGTAGATGCCAGTGTAGAAAAGCGTCTTGCCATCCTTCCAGCGCGGTCCGACCACCGAGGCGTTGTCTTTCGCCAGCTGGCGAATGTCATAACCATCAGCATAGCCCACGCAAAGCTCGGAAACCCCCTTGCCGGTGCGGCGGACAAACGCTATCGGATCGGAAGCGAACCCGGCCTGCCCAACGAATTTCTCGCAAATCGCATCGGCCATTCGGCGAGCCTCCGTCCGAGCCTCTTTCGAATCTCCGGCCGTCGAAGACAGTGAAAGCGTGCGCAACTTGCCGTTTTCCAACAACTCTGCCCGCACCGACTCTCCAACCGTGCCGACAACGCGCACTTTCCCGGTTTTGGCAATCTTGAACATCCCTGAACGCTCGAGATTGCGCCGCAGGCTGTTGGCGTAGGCCTCGTCACCCTTGACATCAATCGACACCGCAAGCTTGTCCCTGCCAGTACCTTCCACATTAATGACATCGCTGGCAGCATAACCGGCTGCAACGGACGCGACGATTGCCGCAAAAACAAATCCCTTCACCGCCCCAATTCCTTTCTCAAGTTGTATAGTCCGCATTGATATGCACATAGTCCACCGAAAAATCACAAGTATAAATCGTCGCCTCGCCCTTGCCGAGATGCAAATCGACCGTAACCTCGAAACTGTCGGCCTGGAGCACTTTCGCCAGCTTGGCAAGCTGTTTCTCGCCAGCGACCTCGCCACGGCGGTAAGCCCACTGCCGGCCGTAGAAAATCTCAACCTTGGCGTCGTCGACTTTGGCGCCGGAATAGCCTACGGCCGCCAGCACCCGACCCCAATTGGGGTCGCGACCGAACCAGCTGGTCTTCGCCAGCGGCGACTTCGCTATAGCCCGCGCCGCGCGCTCGGCGTCCTTCGTCGTCGAAGCACCAGTGACCGTTACGGTCACGAACTTGGTCGCCCCCTCGCCGTCGGCGGCCATCTGCCGCGCAAGCGAAACGCAAACCGTCTCGAGCGCGACGAGGAACTTCGCAAAATCCTCGCCGGCGGAAACTATCGGCGCATTGCCCGCCTTGCCGGAGGCGAGCAGAAAAAGCGAATCGTTGGTGGACTCATCCCCGTCAACCACCACGCGATTGAAGCTGCGCGCCAATGCCAGCGCCAGCGCCCGCTTTAGCATGGTGCGCGATATGGCCGCGTCGGTCGTGATGAAGCCGAGCATCGTGGCCATGTTCGGCTCGATCATCCCCGACCCCTTGGCCATTCCGCCCACAGTAACCTTCTTCCCGTCAATTTCCACCCGCACGGCTGCCTCTTTCGGGCGCGTGTCGGTAGTCATCACCGCCTTTTCCGCCGCCAACGCATGCGCTGGCGTGGACCCTAAGGCAGCCGCTGCGGCCTTCATGCCGCCAAGAAGCCTATCCAAAGGCAACCGCCTCCCGATGACGCCGGTCGAAGCCACAAGCACATGCTCGGACGAGATTCCCAGTTCGCCCGCAGTCGCCAGCGCCGACAATTCGGCGTCCCGAAGACCGTCCGCACCCGTACAGGCGTTAGCACAACCGGAATTGGCCAGTATCGCCTGCGCCTTGCCGCCGGCGATAATTTTACGGTCGTAAACCACTGGCGCGGCAGCCACCTGGTTGGTTGTGAAAACCGCCGCGGCCGTGCACGGCTCGTCCGCCACGACAAGAGCCACATCATTGCGGCCGGAATACTTGATAGCCGCAGCAACGCCGGCAGCGCGGAAACCCTTGGGCGCGCAAACGCCGCCCGCCACGAATTTAATCTTTTTCATAACGATGAAGACTTGCGGTCCTTCAGCGAAACATACTTGCGCGGCTTGTAGAGCGGCTTATACGCCGGACGGATAATCGGTCCCTGATTGATAAGCTCCTCCATCCGATGCGCACACCAGCTCACGCAGCGCGCCACCGCAAACAACGGCGTGTAGAGGTCGCGCGGGATTCCCAGCATTTCATAAACAAACCCGGAATACAAATCGACATTTGCGCACACATCCTCAGCGCGCGGATGGCGCGACTTGATGATACCCGGACCGGCTTGCTCAATCAACTCGAAAAGCTTCATTTCGTCGGAGCGCCCTTTTGCCTTGGCCAACTCCCGCGCCTTGTGCTTCAACAGCTGCGCACGCGGATCGGAAACGGTGTAGACCGCGTGCCCCAACCCATAGATGAGTCCCGTGGCGTCGCCTGCCTTCCGGTCGGCAATCTTCTCGAGATAAGCAATCACCTGACCTTCGTCGCGCCAGTTTTTAACGCTAGATTTGATCTCGTCCATCTGCCGCATCACCCTTAGATTGGCGCCGCCGTGGCGCGACCCCTTCAAGGAAAGCACCGATGCTGCCATCGACGAATAGATATCGGTGTGGGCGCTCGTGACTACGTGCGTAACGAACGAAGAATTGTTGCCGCCGCCGTGCTCAGCATGGAGAATGAGCGCCAGATCCAGCGTTTCGGCCTCGAGTTTTGTGTAGCGCCCGTCTTCGCGGATAAGCGCAAGAAAATTCTCGGAGGTGGATTTCTTGGGGTCGGGGTTGCGAATCATCAGTGAACCGCCCAAATGGTAGTGGGCCTTAGCCTGATAGCAATACGCGGCGATTGTGGGCATGGCACTGATCAGCGCAATCGAACGCTCCAGACACTTCTCAATCGAAAGATCGTTCGACGACTCTTGCTCAATGCGCTCCTCGAAAGCCATCGCAAAAAGAATCGCGCGCGCAATGCCGTTCATAATATCGAGCGGCGGATGACGCAAAATCGCGTTTTCTTTAAAGCCGTCGGAGAGCTTGCGATACGAGCCGAGCTTCGTTTTCCAGTCGGCAAGCTCTCGCGCCGAGGGCAAATCGCCGAACATAAGCAAATACGCCGCCTCTTCATAGCCATAGCGGTGCTCGCGACGGTCGGCCTGAACCAAATCACGTACGCTGATTCCGCGATAGAACAACTCGCCCGGAACCGCCTGCTTTTCACCCTCGGAAACTACATACCCATGCACGTTGCCGATAGTCGTCAATCCAACTAAAACCCCAGTACCGTCATCGTTACGAAGCCCGCGTTTAACACCAAACTTACGGTATAAGGCAGGATCGATATAATCCGCCTTGCGAACCTTTGCGGCATACTTCTTCAACCATTCCTTTTCAATCATGCGCGTATCCTTATGATAAAAACAAATTATACCTTTTTTGAACGATTGGCGCAATAGCGGGTGCCGATTCGGGCATTCACGCAGGTGCCTTCGGCACACGCTGGAGTGCGATCGCCTCGATTTGTCG
>CALYTX010000094.1 GCA_945487985.1 uncultured Verrucomicrobiota bacterium
AAGCGGAACGGTAGTGGAGCGCCCTTTGCCGACCCTCGGCGTTAACTAACCCGCTGGCAAGCCGCTAACGCGGTATTGACTGACCGAGTACAGGCTTACTCCGGCAGACAATGCAGCAGGAGCTCGTCCATTCGCTTTAACCTAACCACGCAGGAAGAATCCCGCAGGTTGCCAAAACCAAACTCACAAAAGGCCCCTTTAACGCCGGCATTGGCGGCGCACTGCATGTCGGTCCAGTGATCGCCGACCATCCAGTCTCGCGATGAAAGAACATGTCCGCCCATCCGCGCAGCGCATTCCCGCAGCGGCAGAGCGCTCGGCTTCATCTCCGGACAATCTCCGCCGGCAACAATTGCCTCGCCGAAGAAATCCAGAACGCCACGGTGATCGAGGATTGCGCGCACGGCAAAATTGGGTTTCGCAGTGTTGATTCCCAACAGCCAACCGCGCTCGCGCAAAACGGACAAGGTACGCACCACTCCGGGGTAGAGCGCAACCGATTCGAGCATGTGTTCGGCGTAGTGCGATCGGAAAATCTCCCAGAGCCTTTCCGTTTCGCCCTGGTGCTCGGGTATCGCATTGGCCAGCAAATGCTTCGCCCCCTGCCCGACATGACGCAAAACCTCCGCGGACGCAATCGGCTCCAGGCCAAGCTCACGCCTGGTGT
Source organism: uncultured Verrucomicrobiota bacterium (assembly GCA_945487985.1). Taxonomy (GTDB): domain Bacteria; phylum Verrucomicrobiota; class Kiritimatiellia; order RFP12; family UBA1067; genus UBA1067. The sequence goes on from CALYTX010000094.1 coordinate 668, forward strand.
GATTGACGGTTGCGGCCAGATCCGCGCGCGAATCAATCAAGGTCCCGTCAAGGTCGAAAAACACGGCATTCATCGCAACTTGCTCCCTTCTTCCGGCAATTGCAGCGGATAAATCACCGCGCAGCCCCGAAATCGATGGCGCTGATCATCGCATCGGTTGCGGCCATGTCGTCGCCGCCACGATAAACGATTTTCCCTTTCGCATCGACGACATAGATATACGGGTAGCGGGAAATACCCTTGGGTTCGCATCTGAATCCCGCGCCCTCGAAATTGGGGAAGGACAGTTTTCGAGACTTGACGATTTGCGCAGCCGCCTTCGACCTCCCGCCGCCGCGGTGCGAGCCGATTACCATGATGGGTTTGTGACGGTAGGCCGCCCATGTCTTCTGAATGCGGGGCAGCAAGGCGACACTTGCTTCGTTTTCGCAATTCCACAGATACACCATAACCACCTTGTCCTTGACATCCTTCGTGACTAAACCGCGCCCACCGTACCAGTTTTCTTTGGTGAAGCGCCAGGGATACGGCTCGCTGCGAGTCTCCTTCGCAACATCCTCGTTGACTGCCGACCCGTCCGCCGCCGCGCAAGAGGGTTTTTCCGCGGCAGAAGTTCCCGATGCTTCGGCAATATCGTCCACCACGACTTCCTGTCCAGAATCAGAAGCTCCTTTGCCAGCAAAAAACGAACTCCACCACCCTTCAACGACGACGCGCTTTTCCGCGGCAAATGCAAACAACTCGCTCCGACGCGCGCGCAGGTATGCCGCCGCGGGCGAATCTGGGCAGCGATTAAGAATAAAGGTCGCAACTGCGGCGGCGAGGACGAGCGCGAGCATGACGATGATCAGCAGAATCTTTTTCATGGCGTGAATTTAACCTTCATTGATTTTTCCGATTACGGTTTGCAAACTGCCTTGGGAAATCACGGCCGCCCGCGGGCATGATCGATATCATCGAGTCTGAAATCGCGCCGACCGAAATCCTTGAACAGTTTTAACGCGATTGGCGTGGGTTTGAAGGTGCCGGAAAAGACGGCTTTTACGCGGAGCTCGCCGTTGGGCTTGCCACCGTCGTTGCCAGGACCAATCTTCAGCGTGTGCGCCTCACCCTCTCCGCGCTGCCAATTGCCGAGGAAATAATCGCGAAAAACGAACAGCCGTCCGTCACAGCCATGCGAAAAGCCAATCGTCTTCTCTTCCCCGCCGTCGACGGAAATTTTCAACGGCAGCGCGGTTTTGCCGTCGGCCTCGCCGAAAAAAGCCAGATAGTTGCCCTTCAGACCCGGCAGCTCAATGCTGCGCGCGCCAGCGTTCGCTCTCGCCGTCCATTCGCCCAACCAGCGACTTGAAAGCCCGTCATACCACATAGAGGTGCGGAAAGTGCGCGCCTTCGACCAGCCGGATGTCTGACCATCGACAATCTCAGGCAGCGCTGCAAGATCGATGACGCGCACGTCCCCAACCGATCCGTAAAGCGGTTCGCGCGGCACCGACGAAACCATCTGGTCCGCCACCGCCCGGTCGAACGCTTCCTGCGCGGCGGCAAAGAAAAAACGATAGCCCGCATCAGCGGGATGCCCGCCGTCGATCGGCCAGAGCTCCTCCATCGTCGTCTCCTTCGCGGCAAGTTTGGCCTTGAGCAACGCCTGCGTATCGGAAAAAGGAGTGTTGTAGAATTTGGCGAGGTTCTTGTAGAGAAGTTGCCGCGGCACGCTCTTTTCGTAAGGGTTGGAATCCATCCACCATTTGAAGGTGAAAAACACTTGCTCGACTGCCACGCCCTTTTCGATCAAGGTCCGCAGGATTTGTTCATAGGCGCAGGTGTTGTCGGGATTCACATTATCGCCGCCATCGTTGCAGACGAAGTCGAGAAAGACTAAATCGGGATCATGCGAAAGAACATCGCGCTGCAGACGGAACAGCCCAAGTTTGGACGGCGTGCCACCGATTGCCGCATCATGGAACTTGAAATGCGCCTTGGGGTAGCGCTGCTGGAGATAATCGCTCATCAACCCTCGAAAACCCGTAGTCGCCGGATCGGTGGCGTTGGCCGAATACATGAGCGACGCGCCGAAATAGACGACGTTCAACCGCTCTCCCATGCGTGCCCGCGCATCAAACTCGGCGAACGACGCCGTGCGGCAAAATGCCGTGGATGCCATCAGCGAAGCGATTGCAATGGTCATCGCCGCGCGCGAAGAGAGATTCTTGATTTTCATTTCCACGCTTTCCTTTATTCAAATTCAATGCTCGGAGGATCCGGCCTTTCGAGTTCTGCATTGCCCCACATCGATGGATTGTCGTGCCTTTTATCGACAGCGCCCATCAACGGGATGTCGTTGAAGAACGCATCCATACCAATGACGTCCGCCCCCCTGAAATCGGGACTGTCCGTGGGCGCAATGAGCCTGAAGGGTATGACCGGAGCTCTGGCCGTACCGGTCAGATTGACCCATTTGCGCGTCTTGCCGCCGTCGCGAATGATTAGCGCACGATACTGCACAACCTCGTCTTCCCTATATTTGAACGGAACATCCTGCCGCTTGCGCGCATGAAGAACAACTACCTGGACAGCATCTCCGTCCATAAAAGCCTTTTTGCTGTTTTTCAAGTCAAAAAACAGTTCCAGTTTTAAGGGATACCCCTTCCATAGCTCATCCTCATCGGAAAAATCAGGCTCGACAGAATTCATCTGATAGACATCGGGCCAAGGATTAGCTAACCAACAGAAGCCTTGGTTGGTGGTTCTGCCGGCAAATCGCCGGATCTCGGGAATCGGAACGATTCCCTCCTCTTCTACACACCCGTAGCCACCCTGGCGCCAAACGCCAAACACCTCCTGATCCATAAAATGGCGGTCTTCATTGGCAACCACGCGCCCCGTGGAGTCGTCGACAGCGTAAAGCTTAATCGCAACTTCCTTTCGCTCCAACCGCACCTTATCGGGAAGCGTCACCTCCAGAACGCCTTCCTCAGGCTTGAAAGGACGGGCCGACCAGCCTATAGGAAGCCCCGTGCGCCATTTGACATTTTCCAAAACCGGCGCCTTCACCTTCAGTCGATTGACCCCATTCGAGAGCGGAGCGTTCACTTCCACCGTGACTGGATGGCACTCGGATCCCTCGCCGCGCAACACGATTGATTTCACCACCCCCTCGCAATCCCAGGTGTAGAGATCTGCCGTTACGCACGCGTCTGAAACATGGAGTTTCCAGAAACCCGCGCCCTTCGCGCCCCAGAAGCGGACAAGTCCGCCCTTGAGAAACCGCTGACGTTTGCTGATTACACCGCCCGGCTGATAGGCGGAATTCCAGTTTATCGGAAAATCGCCGACGGACGCGGCAAGCTCGCGAAATCCGCCATTGCCAAAAACGCTCACGCCCATCAGTTCCGTAAGGCGGCCCTCGCCCGTCACGTAGTCGACCATGCCGATGCGGTGCGTATCGCCGCAGAGGAGAATCACATTGCGGCTTTGCAGCAGGCGTAAAAAGCGATTGTGAATATCCATGCAATTGCCGCGCTCGGGCGAGTCGATTTCAATGCCGTCTTCGCAGGGATTGATTGCCGGAATGTGGCCAACGGCAAAAACATAGCGCACATCGCGATTCTCAGCAAGCGTCTGCTTAAAGAACTCGTATTCGTCGACATTGGAGTTGTAGACGATAAAAAGATCGGGGCCGTGCTTGAACGAGAAATGGCGCTCGACAGGATGGGCGCGACCAAGTTCCTTGGCAATGTACTGCTGCACCGTCATGGCGTATCCGGGATAGGCGTAGGTGCCCGGCGCCTCGAAATCATACGTTTCATGGTTTCCGTTTGCCGCTATGAACGGAATATTCGACGGGAACGCCCCCCGCGTCAAATCCCAACCGTCCTTCAGCTGGGCAACCTGTCGCGCAAGGCTGCCGCAGCGTCCGTCCACCATATCGCCAGTATGCACGATGAAAGCCGCTGAAGGTTCATCCATGCAAATCTTCGCCGCCCGCAACAGATTCTTGCGTTCACGCACCATCCACTCGGCCCGATACTCCGCCGCGTCCTTCCGCGCACGGTTGCCGCCATCATAGTATTCAGGACCGGTCCAGTGGCTGTCGGAAATCATCCCGAAGGAATAGCTCTCGCCAGCAAGAGCCGTCGAAAAGGATGCTGTTGCCAGCAGCAGTGCTAAAATTTTCACCCCCAGCTTCCTTGCTCCGAGCTTCGCCAGCAACCCCCTGCATCCGGCTTCCACGTCATCGTAAGTCTGATCGAAATCGCCGGTATACCAAGGATCGGCAATATCAGCTTCGGAACCGGCGAATTCAAGCAACTTGCGAATCTTGGATCTGTCGGCAGGCTGAACGAGCCGCCTGAGATCGGCCACGTTCCAGCGGTCGCAGCCAATGAGATAATCGTAATCCCGCGCCTTTTCCGCCGTTAACAGCCACGCCGCCCGGGGCGCAAACGGAATGTTTTTCTCGATCAGTTTCGCGCGCGTGCCAGGATGAATGTCGTTGCCGATTTCATCGGTGTGCAGCGCCGCCGATTCTACACGCACATCCTCGCGCCCGGCCTCGGCAAGGAGTTTCTTCATTACGAATTCAGCCATCGGCGAGCGGCAAATGTTGCCATGGCAAAGGAAGAGAATTCTATTCATTGCGATTTTCGAGTCACCCAAGTAGTTTGAGTCATTATATCAAAAGTCCCCGAATTATGATATACTATCCGGCAAATTTCAGGAGACACTATGCATCCTTACCGAACCCATACCTGCAACGAACTGCGCGCGGCCGACGCGGGCAAAACCGTTCGCCTTTCCGGCTGGATGTTCCGCCTGCGCGACCACGGCGGCATCCTTTTTGTTGATTTGCGCGACCACTACGGTCTAACCCAAATCGTCGTCCATCCCAGCCGCCCATTTTTCGGTCTCGTCGAGAAGGCCCATCTCGAATCTGTCATCACGGTGACCGGCGAGGTGAAATTGCGTGAAGAGAACACGATCAACCCCGATTTGCCTACTGGCGAGATTGAAATCGAAGCCAACGAGCTGGTCATGGAGTCCGCCTCCGAGGTCACGCCGCTTTATGTTCCGGACGAGAAGGCCGACGAATCCGAGGAAATGCGCCTTCAATACCGCTTCCTCGACCTCCGCCGCGAAAAGCTCCAC
>CALYTX010000095.1 GCA_945487985.1 uncultured Verrucomicrobiota bacterium
TCCAGCAGAGCCAGGCGGAGAGCGTCTTGGAATCGAAGATGGTTCCGTTGCGGATTCCATCCTCGATTTCCGTCTCGGAGAGAACGACGGGAAACACATTCTCGTCAGGGTCCTGGTCTTGTGCGCCGGCGTCGTCGGAAAGTTCCGCATAGTAGAGATGAATGCGCTCTTCGCAGTAGCCAGGCGTGCAGATAATTGTCGTGAGGAACTTTATGCTCATCACTTCGTAGCCCGTCTCCTCGACGGTCTCGCGCTTCGCGCCCTCGACCGGATCTTCACCCGGTTCGAGTCCGCCGGCAATGACTTCGATAAGCGCGTCTTCAGCCGCCTTGCGATACTGCTTGACGAACACGAACTTCCCGTCCGGCCGACGAGCGAGAATCGCCACCGCGTTGCCGTGGCGGATTATTTCGCGCTTCGTTTTGCGCCCATCAGGAAGTTCGATGTCGAGAAGATCGACGTTGACAATCTTGCCCGTGTACTTGCGCTCGATAGCGAGGGTCTTTTCGGTCAGGTCTATCATTTTACCAGCTCCTTACCGCAATTGAATGCCTTTGCGACGGCCTCGCCAATGATCCGATAGGTGTGTGAGCAGGTGTCAAAGCAGATGGGCTTCATCTTCAATGCATCGGGTTTGCCGTCGGTGAGAGCCTCCTCTTCGACTGCACAGTTGACAATCTTTCCGACAACATTGCAGTTTTCCGCATTCATGGAGACGAGATTGCATTCGAGGACAAGCGGCAGCTCACTGATGACTGGCGCGTCGACGAATTCGCTCTTGGTGACCGTGAAGCCGCTTCTGGCGACTTTGTCGGGCGTCTTGTTTCCGCTGACGATTCCGAGGTAGTCGCACTGCGTAACCGTGCCGGCGGTTCCGAACGCTACAGTGAACGCCTTTCGCGCGGCGATATTGCCCCATGTCTTGTGCGATGTGTCGATGCAGATCGTTATCTCGTCCTCAAGCGTAATCCCGCCCCATGCGGCGTTCATCACATCGGGCGTTCCGTCTTCTCCGTATGTGCCGATCATTAATACCGGCATCGGAAACATCCAGTTTTTGCTGCCAAGGTTCTTCTTCATGGTGAGTTCCTTTTTTCATTGAAAATTCTTCCAGTTCAAAGCGGCTAATTCCTTGATTTCGTCGTTGAAATCCTCGCGGTCGTCTTCTTTCCATCCCGCTCGACGGTCTCGAAGAACATCTTGGCGGGGCGAACCCAGAGACAGAGGTTCGCTCTCATTTTTCCACTTCTCACTTCTCAATAGTGATCGCGGCAGGAGTGGATGATCAGCTTGCCGTCCTGAATGACAAAGACAAGCCGGTTCTTTTCGTCGATGCGGACGCTCCACCAGCCGGAGAGATTGCCCGTAAGCGGCTCTGGCTTGCCGATGGAATCATAGCCGTTGCGCTCAATGCTCGTGATGAGTGTATTGATGCGTTTCAGCGTTCGACGGTCAAGTCCCTGCCATTCGAGGTACTGATTCCACGCGAGGTCATGCCAGAGCTTTTTCACGGACACTCTCCTCGATCAGTTCGTGCGGATGGTAATTGCGCCTTCCATTGTCAAAATCGGCCTTGATCTGTTCGAGCCGTTGTTGATTGCGCGGACTGTAGAACGGGTCGTTGATTTGCACCTGAAACGGAAGACCATTGCAGTCGAGCGCACGATGGATGAAAATGGAAATGGCGGTTGACATATTCATGCCCAGCCGGGAAAAGAGCAACTCTGCGCTGCTCTTAACATCTTCGTCAATTCTAACATTTATCTGTGCCATAACATGTCCTCCAACATTTGCAATACATTGTATCATAATTGTGTCGCACCATCAACCGCACTCAACACTCTTCACTTTGCCACAAAGACCTCACCTCTTTATCCCAAAGGGCTGACCTCTTTGCCTCAAAGACCCTATGTCTTTGTCCAAACCCCCTCATCCCTATTGCTTCAGCTCCCGGGCTGAGATGGTGAGCATCTGGTCTCCTTTGGGACGGCAGGTGAAGGCACTCGGTCAGTCAAGACCACGCCAGCGGTTTTGACTGAGGGTGCGGTTTTTTCTTGTTGAACCCAAGAGCTGTTTTCACGCAGGTTATTTGCCGACGCAAAAGCGCGAAAATACGCGCTCGAGCAAATCATCGGTGTAGAACGCGCCAATTTCAGCTCCAAGAATCTCGCACGAACGGCGCAGCAGATTGCCGAAGACGGCCAAATCCGCCGGATTGTCCGCTTGCTCAAGCACTGAAAGCGCTTCATGGCAAGCCGCAAAGCAGCTTTCCGGCGCGGGCGGCTCGTCCGCCGACGCCGCCTGCCGTTCAAGCATATCGGCGATGGCGCGACGAAGCTCGATCAACCCTTCCCCGGTTTTCGCCGAAACATTCAATCCGTTCCCGCGGACAAGATCGCATTTCGGCCAAATCCTGAGCGTTTTATCCCTTGCCACGCCTTCCATCCCGGTCCCGCCCAGATCGACGACCACAGCGGCCTTGGCGACAAGCTCTTCGCTACGCTTTACGCCTTCAGCCTCGATCGCGTCATCCGTTGCGCGCAAACCCGCCGTGTCCACCAACCGTACTGGCCAGCCGTCGATATCGAGCCACTCTTCAATGGAATCACGCGTTGTTCCCGCGCGATCCGAAACTATCGCGCGGTTCTCTCCGAGAAGCGCGTTCATAAGCGAACTTTTGCCGGCATTCGGCGCGCCGGCCAACACGACCAACGCACCCTCACGCAGAATTTTTCCGGCGCGGACATCAGCGAGAGCCGCGCGCAAGTCGCTCTTGATTGCCGACAACTCCTCAACCGCCCCAAGAAAAAACTTTTCCGGCAATTCGTTTTCGTCGATGTCGAGCGCGTGCTCCACTTCCGCGGACAGCGCCAACAGGCGATCGTAGATTTTGCGCACCGCGCGTTCACGCCGGCCGGCGAGCCCTTCAAGCGCCGCGTCGGCCGCCCGGGAGGTCTTCGCATCGATAAGATCGATTACCGCTCCGGCCTGCTCGAGCGAAAGTTTACCGTTGAGAAAGGCGCGCTCGGTAAACTCGCCGCGCCGCGCCAGACGCGCTCCGGCGGCGAAACACGCCTCGAGAACCCGCCGCGGGGTTACGCTCCCGCCGTGGCAATGAAACTCGACGACATCTTCGCCGGTGTAGGAACGGGGAGCTTGAAAACAAAGAACAAGCCCATGGTCAATCGGACGATTGCGTTCGGAAGCGTCGGCATAAAACGGGGCATACCTAATCAGACCCGAACGCGCGGAAACTCCCGAAACGCGCCTGGCAACGTCAAAGGCTTCCGGCCCTGATACGCGCAACACCGCCACGCCCCCTCTTCCAGGGGCGGTCGCGATTGCCGCGATTGTATCGCCGCGCATCACTTGACGTGCCGGAAGAAGCGCCGCATTTCGTCTGGCGTGGAACAGGCAGCCAACCGGTCGGCACCATTGTCGGCGCGCAACGCCCGTGAAATAAAGCTCATCAGTTGCAAATACGGCGTTTGCGCCTGGTCGTTCGCCAGCGTCAGAACGATAATCTGAATCTGACTGTTGTCAATCGTCTCGTAATCTGGAATGCAACCGCCGGCAGTTCCGGAATTATCGACAATCGCCACCGCGCCGGCAACGCCGTGGACGGATGCGTCGCGTCCGTGGGGAACGGCGATGCCGTGGTCGAGTCCGGTCGGCATCGATTCTTCCCGGCGCATCACCGCCGCCACCGCCGCCGCCGCGTCGGTGACATGGTTGGGGCACGCCTTGGCGATTTCCGCAACCATCTTCTCGACCGCTTCGCGTTTTGAGGAAGCTCTGAAACCTGGCATCATCACGAATCCTTGCAGGTATCGCCCCACGCCTTCGTGTCCGTGCTTGGCCGCGCCGGTCGAGGAAATCATCCGCTCGATATCTTCGCGACGGATCGGCTTGGCGATGGCGCGCGCAAGATCGTTCATCTGGCTGGCCACCTCCATCCAGGCGGTCATTACAATCGCCTCTTCCGCCGGCGTGCAGGTAAAGCGGATTTTGTGTCCATGGCGGCGGATGGAAAGCTCGATGTCATCAAGCGCGATTTCCCAAATATGGTCTTCCTGCGAAAGGCACGTGACGAAGAAGCCTTCGTTGCGGAACTCGAGCAGAATCTTAGTCATCACCAGTTCGGCCATATCGTCGTTCGAAAGCGCAAAGGCAACCTCGCGCGAGCCGTCCTTCGAAGGCTTCGGATGACGCACGCCTTTGGCTTTCGGCACGAAAAGCCCCACGAGCGCGGGCGGCGCCACCACGGTGGTCACGAGCGTCATCAAAATGCCAATGCCGAAAATCTCCTGTGTAAGATAGCCAGCGGAAAGTCCGATGCCGGCAATAATCAGCGCCACTTCGCCGCGCGGCACCATGCCCGCGCCGATGCGCAAACCGCCCAGTGCATTGAAGCCACAGCACATTGCCGGAACCATGCAACCAAAAACCTTCGCCAGCACCGCCAAAAGCGTATAGATGCCGCCGAACAAGAGCACCGGGCGCGAACAAAGCGCGCGCATGTCGACCATCATGCCCATCGCACAGAAGAACACTGGCACGAGAAACGTGTAAACCGGCGTCAGCATTTCGGTTATCGGGTGCTTGAGATCGGTACGCGAAAGCGCCAAACCCATCACATACGCGCCGATTATCATCGCCAAACCCATCATCTCGAAGAAACCCGCCAAAACCAGTGCCAAACCGAAGGCCATGGTCGCGATGACAACTGGCGATTTGAAGCATACCTTGAGGAATTTGGCAATCCAGCGCGCAGCCAGCACGCCGATTGCCGTGGCCCCGAGCCAGACGCCAATGGCCTTAAGCGCCACGAAGCCAATCTCTCCCCAGTCCAACCCCGAGTCGGCGAGAACTTTCTTCGCAGCCGTGTTCGCCGCGATGATGCCGTTGCCGATTGCCAAGACGATCAAGCCAAGCACATCGTCAATCACCGCGCCGGCCATAATCGTCGTCCCCTCCTCGGAATCCATCTTCTTCTTCTCCGAGAGAATGCGCGCGGTGATGCCCACGGATGTCGCCGTCGACATAATACCCATGTACAGCGGCGCAGCGGAGGTTATCGCCTCTGAAAGCGGTAAATTTTTGAGATAGGCGAAGCGATCAAAGAATTCTGGCAGCAACCAAACCGCGCACAAATCGCCGAACGCGAACGACACCAGTACGCCGCCTACGCCGACCATTGAGCCGACGAACGAGAACTTCAAAAACATCTTCAGGTTCGTCTCCAGCCCGGAAAGAAACAGCAGAATAATCGAGGCCAGAGTGGCGATGCCGTAGAGAGCGGGCGAGGTCGCGTCGAAGTTGTGTCCAGCGGCCGCCATTTCACGCAGCGCTGCGCCGTGGAAAAGACCGTCCTTGAACATTCCACCGAACATATCGGGACAAAAACCGATACCGCCAAGCGCCCACGGACCGATCACGACACCGGCCGCAAGCTCGCCGAGTATCGAGGGCAGCTTCAGCATCGCGGCAATCGCGCCACCGAGCTTGGCGGCGAAGATGATGATGCCGATCTGCAAAACGAGAAACATCATCTCTTCGGTGCGGGGTAGGCCGAAATTTGGATAAGGCGGGAATTCGCCGTGCGCCGCCATCACCGCCGTGGCGGACATCGCCAGGGCAACCATCAACCATAACTTCTTGTGCTTCATATTCTGTAAATTATAGCAAAATATCTCGCCTCGCGGCCCGACATGTGGGTGTGATTTTTCCGTGTAACATCCACTCCCCTTTAAGGATTTCAAAATTCTG
>CALYTX010000096.1 GCA_945487985.1 uncultured Verrucomicrobiota bacterium
CGGAGTGTGGAGCTATTCGCTGGCGGCGGTCGAGGAGGGCGTCCGCGATGCTTATGCAAAGTGCGCGTCCGAAGTTGCGGCTAAATACGGCGCCAGGTTGACGGATTTAGCTGCGCTGGGCGTATCCGGCATGATGCATGGTTATTTGCCGTTCGACGCCGATGGCCGGCTATTGACGCCGTTCCGTACTTGGCGTAATGTTATGACGGCGGCTTCGGCGGCGGAACTTTCAGAACTTTTCCGTTTCAATGTGCCGCAGCGCTGGTCGGTTGCGCATTACGCCGAGGCATTGCGACGGCGAGAGTCTCATGTCGGTAGCGTCCGCAGACTTACGACGCTTGCTGGTTACGTCCATTGTCAACTCGCCGGCGAGAATGTGCTCGGCATCGGCGAGGCAAGCGGAATGTTCCCGATCAATCCGGCAACGGGCGATTACGACGCGCGGATGATTGCGGCGTTCGAGGCGAAGGTCGGGCCGATTGCGGGAATGCTGCCCAAGGTGCGCAAGGCTGGCGAGTACGCCGGTCGGCTCACGGAAAGCGGGGCGCGCTGGCTCGACCCTTCCGGCATGCTTCGTCCAGGGGCGCTGATGGCTCCGCCCGAGGGAGACGCGGGCACTGGCATGGTGGCCACGAATTCCGTGGCGCCGAAAACGGGCAACGTCTCGGCGGGCACGTCGATTTTCGCGATGGTCGTGCTGGAGCGTCCGATGCAAGGATATTATCCTGAAATCGATGTGGTGACAACGCCTACCGGACGCGAGACGGCGCTTGTTCACTGCAACAACTGTACGAATGAAATCAACGCCTGGATGCCGCTTTTCGGTAACGATTACCGCCGGTTCTTCGTCGCCTCGCTCGAAGGAGAAGCGGATTGCGGCGGCGTGGTGGTCGTGCCGTTCCTTTCTGGAGAGCCGGTGGCCGGGGTCGAACAGGCGATGTTGCGGGTAGTCCGTCCCCCGGAGGCAAATTTCAATTTCGCGAATTTCGCGCGGGCGCAAATTTATTCCGCGTTTGTCTCTTTGAAGTTCGGTATGGATATTCTTGCGCGCGAAGGCGTGGCGGTCGACGCTTTGACCGGCCATGGAGGCATCTTCAGGGACAAAGGCATCGCGCAGCAGTATCTGGCCGATGCGCTCAAGACGCGGGTGACATGCATGTCTACGGCGTCGGAAGGCGGTCCTTGGGGGATGGCGGTGCTGGCGCGTTTCGCCGCCGCCGGCGGGGGGCGGAGCTTGGAAGATTTCCTTGCGCAGGAGGTTTTTGCCGGCGCCGCAGGTGAAACGCTCGCGCCGACCGTCGCGGGCATGGCGGGCTTTGACCGATACGCGGCAAATTTCGGGGCGGCAATCGCCTGATGGTTTTCTGGAAGGAGGATTGGCTATGTTGGAGACCTTGAAGGAAGAGGTTTTGCTCGCCAACCGGCGCTTGGCGGCGTCGGGACTGGCGGTTCTCACTTGGGGGAATGCCTCTGGCATCGATGTGGCGAGCGGGCTGGTGGTCATTAAGCCCAGCGGCGTAGAATATGACGCGATGACGGCGGCGGATATGGTGGTTGTCGACCTTGAAGGGAATGTCGTGGAGGGGAGCCTGCGTCCGTCGAGCGACACGCCCACTCACCTTGAAATCTACCGCAATTTCGCCGGGGTGGCCGGCGTGGTGCATACTCATTCCGTCGAAGCGACCGCCTGGTCGCAGGCACTGCGGGAGATTCCGTGCCTGGGCACTACCCATGCTGACGTTTTCCACGGGCCGGTTCCAGTCACGCGAATGCTTTCCGCCGAGGAGGTCGCTGGCGACTATGAGCTCAATACTGGCAAGGCGATAATCGAGCGCTTTGCCGACCTTGAACCGTTAGCGGTGCCAGGGGTGCTCGTTGCGGGGCACGCACCGTTTACATGGGGAGGAAGCCCACGGCAAGCTGTCGACAACGCCATCGCGCTCGAGGCGATTGCCAGGATGGCGCGTCTGACCGAATCGCTCCACGCGTTGACGCCTGCGCCCGAACTGCCGCGGTATGTGGGCGAGAAGCACTACTTGCGTAAACACGGCAAGAATGCTTATTATGGGCAGATTGGGCGGGGCTGACCAGAGAAGGGAGGGGAAAATGTTGAATTGCCTGTTGCTCGCTGCGACGATGCTGCTACCGCCGTTCGGCGAGGTTAGGATTGTCGATCAGATCGACTGCACAAAGATGAAAAACCGCTTTGTGGAATATCCCGAAGGAGCGAGCCGTGTCGAGACGATTCTCGGCCGCCGCTGCCTCGTGATGCCGGTGCAAGAAGAGGAAGGTTCGTTCTTCAAATTCCGTCTTGGCTGGCGGAAGAAGCTCAAGGCCAACGGAAGTTATGTCATTGTTTTGGAATATCCCGACGATGTGCCGCGAAACTACAATTTAATCAACCGGGCAACCGATTCGCACCGTTCGTTCTCGACCGGCGCGGACATAGGCGACGCGTTCCAGCCGAAATATACTGAAGATTTCGCCGAATACTTAGAACTTCCTCAATCGGGAGAATACCGCCAGTGGAAATGTTTCACCACCGTTTGCGATCGTTTCGGCGACTACAAAGATACTGTAGTCGGAGGAACGCGACTGTTCATGACGCCTGCCGATGGTTTCGATTTTGTAATCTGCCAATATGCTGCCAAGCATGATCCATTCAACCACGGAATTGCCGTCTCGAAATTGATTCTTTGCGAAATTCCCGACGAGGCGAAACTATACAATCCCGTGCAGCTGCCAGGTGCAGGCCTTCCTCGTCGCCGGCTTTTCTGGCGTGAGGAAATGAGCGACGGGTGCGCTATTCAGGGCGAGGAATCCAAGCGTATGTGCAAACGCCATCTCGATTGGTTTGAACACAAGGCCCGGCAGATGAAAATGTTTGGTTTCAATTGCTATATGAAAGACTTGATGGAGTTCGGACGGGTGCAACACTGGGATCCTTCGGTTATCCGCGCGGACTGGGCATGGAGTAGCGCCGAAAGCTGGCTGTGGGAGAAGGTGGTCGAGCTAATGGGCGGCAAATATGGCTTCGAGATTTTCCCGTATTACGAGTGGGATGGACCGCTCGGGGCGGAAAAAGACGGCGTCAAAACGCTCGGCTATCAGCGCCGCGCCGAACCGCTTTCCGGTTCCGACAAAGGTTACACCCATGTGGCGTGGTGCGAAGATGCTAACATCGATATAACCGACCCCGAAGCGCTTGAGGAGACGAAGAACCTGCTGGACGCGACTATCATCCGTTTCAAGAACAAGGCTCGTTTCGTCGGGGCGATGTTTCGTGCGCGTCCCACCTCGTGGCCGGTTTCGTTCTCCGATGCCACTCGCCAGTACTTCGCGCGCGAGGCTAATGGCGGCGTTGAGGTTTCGCGAGAGGAACTGCGCGCCGACGAAAATCTTTACGGCCGTTATATCGCTTGGTGGCAGCGCCGCCGCGCGGCGTTTCTCGGGGAAATACGCCGTTATCTGGCGACCAACGGCGTCGACGGGGCTTGCGTTGTCTTTGACGGCTGCACCGCCGAAGGCGGCGGAGGAATCGGCGGGGCGTTTTGTGTCGAAGACGAGCCTGCATTTCGCGCTGCCCTTGAGAAAATCGGTTATCGAAAGGCATTCTCGTGTGTGAGCCCCGAAGAGGCTCGCTCGCGCCACCTCTACCTCGAAGGACGCGGCCGGCCTGCTGTCAATTGGGGAAGCTGGGAATGGCATCACGCCTGTCCAGCGGACAACCCGTCGGAATTCGGCAAGGAAAGCGGCGTCGCCCTGGCCATGCCGGTGAATCGCCTTTTCTCGGTCAACGATTCCGAAGCGTTCGCCGCTTATGCCGATGCGAGTGGCGGCGTGACGATGATTCGTCATCATGCGCTCAATGAGAATATGATCTACAAACTGGTCAGAGGTAAGGAAGAGAGACTGTGCGGCTATATGGTTGCCTGCGATTACGAGCGCGCAGGACGCGCCTCGCGGATGCTTGAGGTCGAGGCGATGGCGCGAGGAAATCCGGTGAACATCGGGTATCTGATGGGCACTTGTTTTGCGACCGGTTTCCCCGAGGAGATGATGGAGTTCAATCGCAATTTTCTTGCGTTGCCGGCGTTGCCGATGACGACGATTGCAGGCGCGTGCGCCGATAAGGACGTAGTGTTGCGGGAGATTGACGCGGGCGCCGCCGGCAAATATTACGCATTGGTGCACACGGGAAGGACGGCAAAGAAGGCGGTTGCGGTGAAGTTCCCTGACGGGACTACGAAATTGTTCGATTTGAAACCGTGGCAGCTCAAGTCGATTTGTCCGCAAGCGGATAGAGACGGACACGATACGGAAAAAGCCGAAGTGGTGCAGGCGCTGTAAAATTGACGGCTAATGCGGCGCAGTGGTATAATTTTTAGGAAAACTACACGAATCTCGAGCAGAGAAGGCGGAATGACGGCTATGGCTAAAGATATCGTAATCATCGGCGCAGGAGGACTCGGTTCGGAGGTGGCTTGGACAATTGAGCGCATCAACGCGGCCGCTGGAGAGCCAGTCTGGCGAATAGCGGGTTTTGCCGACGACGACTCCGACCGCAACGCTAGCACTTTCGCCGGTTATCCGCTGCTCGGATCGCCTTCGATCGCCTTGAAGCGCAATCCTGAGGCATCCGTCTTCGTGGCCATCGGCGAGAATTCTGTGCGTGCGAGGATTGTCGGACGTTTCCCCGACCGCGAGTTTCCGCCGATAGTCGATCCCTCCGCGCTGGTCGCTCCGAGCGCCACTTTGCGCAAGGGCGATTTTATTGCTGCGGGGGCGGTGGTTTCCACCGGGGTGGATCTCGGTTCGTTTGTGATTGTCAACGCTCGCGCCGGGGTTGGACACGATTCCCTGGTCGGCGACTATTCCAACCTCTGTCCGGGAGTGTCGCTCAGCGGGCATACGACGCTCGGGTTGTTTGTCTTGATGGGAACAAATAGTTGCACATTGCCTGGAGTTGTGGTTGGCGAGAGAGCAATTGTCGCCGCTGGCACGAGCGCCTTCCGCAATGTCGAGCCGGGAACGACCCTTTCTCCGTTTGGAACTCTTAAAATTTGATATAATTTTCCTGAAAGGAGATGGAAGATGAGAGACTTGTTTATCGTCGGTGCGGGCGGTTTCGGCCGTGAAGCGATTTGGACGGTCGAGCGCATCAATTCGCTTTCCCAGCAACCGCAGTGGAATATCATCGGTTACGCCGACGATGATTCCAAATGGAAGCAGGGCGATAATTTCGAAGGTTATCCGATTCTGGGAACGGTGGATAATGCTTCCAAAGACCATCCGGGGGCTTCCGTGTTCGTCGCAATCGGCAACAACCTCAAGCGTGCGGATATGTATCGTCGCCTGCGCGGACATGATTTTCCGGCGATTATCGATCCTAAGGCGCAGATTTCGCCTACGACTGAATTCAAGCATGGTGTGTTCATCGGCGCGGGCGCGGTGATTCAGGTAGGTGCGCAACTTGGCAAGTTCACGGTTGTAGGATCCAACGCAATCGTCAGCCACGACGCGGTAGTCGGCGATTTCGTCAATATCGGCCCGGGTAGTGTGATTGCCTCCGGTGTGAAAGTTGGCAACAGCGTGTCGTTTTTCGCCAACGCATCCACAATGCCGTGGATCTCGATTGGTGATGGCGCGAGCGTGAGTTGCGGTATCGGCGTCAAGGC
>CALYTX010000097.1 GCA_945487985.1 uncultured Verrucomicrobiota bacterium
CTTCTGGAGGAACGGCCAGTGCGTGATGTCGTCGAGGTTGATGATCGCCTTGAGCTCCCAGGCCTTCCTGAACTCCTCGGCCGGCGTGTCGTTCGATGTGAACATGATCATCTCACCCGTGTTGCCGACTTTTTCGGCGAGCACCAGCTCGGCCATCGAGGAGCAGTCGCTACCGAAACCGAACTCCTGCAGCAATTTCATGAGGTGCGGATTAGGAGTCGCCTTGACTGCAAAGAATTCGCGGAAACCCTCGTTCCAGGAAAACGCGGCCTTCAAGCGACGGGCGTTGGCGCGAATGGCTTTTGCGTCGTATACATGAAACGGCGTTGGGTGCGATTTGGCCGTTTCCTCAATCCATGCCTTGTCGAACGGAAGCTTTCTCATTGTCACTCCTTGTGGAATAGGCCGATATTATACCACAATCACTTGCCGGCGGACGCCATCGCAGCGCATTTGATCAATCGAGTGCGAGGCGTCTACCCGACACTCAACCAACCTGTTACCCCCGCAAATTTCGCTATTCACACAAGAATGAGTGATGAACAAAGTCCGTTCACACACTCTCTCATAACTATCGCTTCGTGCCCTGAAGCCGCCCTTGGGCGTCGCGATACTCCGTCTTGCCGTTAACCGTACGCGAAGTGCCTTGAAGCCGCCCTTGGGCATCGCGGTACTCCGTCTTGCCGTTAACCGTACGCGAGGTGCCTTGAAGCCGCCCTTGGGCATCGCGGTACTCCGTCTTGCCGCTGGAACTCGTCCTCGCCGTCCCCTGGAGACGACCCATCGAGTCGCGATACTCCGTCTTGCCGCTGGAACTCGTCCTCGCCGTCCCTTGCAGACGTCCCATCGAATCGCGGTATTCCGTTTTCCCGCTGGAACTCGTCCTCGCCGTCCCCTGGAGACGTCCCATCGAGTCGCGGTATTCCGTTTTCCCGTTCGCGCAATAGACCGTGCCGACCAACAGCGCGCAACAACCCGCCAATACTAATTTAGTCTTATTCACAACCAACTCCTTTCGTTAATTCCTATGCCGATAGGAAGATCAAGTCGGACAATCTGACAAGCTTTTTACAATTTGATCGAGCACTGCCTTTTTCTTGCAGAAGTAGAGGCCGCCTCAGGCGCCGCGGCGCCGCCTTCCTGCAGCTGGCTCCAGACCGTCCAGAAAGATTCGAGTTTGGCGATGGACTTTATGCCCCTGGCGCTTTCGAGCGAACCTGAAACATCGATGACATCGGCGCGGGCGGCAAACGCACGGGGAAGATTCTCAGCCGAGATTCCGCCGCCGAGGACGGTCTTGAACGGTCCGCGCCGCAGAACCGTCTCGCCGTCGCCGTGGGAGCTGTCAAACACAAGCGCGTCGGCATTTTCGCCGCCGCCGGCGAGCGACCACACTTCATACCCCATGGCCTTGAGCGCGTCAATATCGGCGCTCGCGGCGCGGCGATGGAGTTGAACAATGCCAAAGCCAACCGCGGCGGCTGCGGCGGCGATTTCGCCAACCGTCGCCGTGGTGAAAACGCCAACCAAACGCGAAGATCCGTTCAACGCCGCTGCAATCTCCCGGGCCTTGCCGACCGTAACGCAACGCGGCGATTCCTCAGCAAAAATAAGCCCGAGATAATCAGCCCCCAGCTCTTCGGCGCGAATGGCAAAGGCGGCCTCGTTGACGCCGCAAATCTTGATCTTGCTCATACCTTGGCAAACATCGCGGCGATTTTTGCAGCCGTACGCGACAGCTCCGGATCGCGCGCGCCGCACACGGCGATGCAATCGTAGTTGTCGCAATGAGCCTCAATCCACGCGCAGGCGGCAGAATGGTCGGCCACTTCGATGCAAAGCCCTGCCGGCAGCTTCGCCGCGAGCGCGCTGGAATTGATCGAACGGTCTGCCGTGCCGCCAGCGTCGTACACCGGCAGCAGCAGCAGGGTGTCGCAGGGCCTCGCCACCGACCGGAATGTCGCCGCGAGCGCGTCAAGCATCTTGCGCAGCGGCGCGTAGCCATGGGGACGCCAAATTACGCAAATGCCGCGAGGAAACTCCTCGGCAAGCGTTGTCCACATGGCAGCAAGCTTATCAGGATTGTGGGCGTAATCGTCGAAAACTGCGGGTGCACCGGGCGCGACGCCGCCGGGCGGAACGATGCGTTGAAGCCTCCGTTCCACCCCCTGGAAGCCCGCCATGGCTTTCAATACCGCCTCGGGCGGGCAGCCGAGCGCAACGGCCATTGCCGCGGCGAGCCGCGCATTCTGCAAATTGTGCGCGCCGGGAACCGGCACGTCAAGCGCGTCCAGTCCACGCCCATGCAAAAACTTCTCCGCCTCGCCGCGGCGTCCGTCGACAACAGGTCCTTCGAGGTCGCGCGCGAAGCGGTTGAAAACCTCATCCATCTCCTCTTTCGGATAATGGTCGGACGAGGCGTTGGTAATGATGGCCGCGTAGGGATTAAAGGCAAAAAGCGATTTGTCGCTCTCGTCCACCTCGGCCACTGCATACTCGCCGCGTCCGAAACGAACCGCTCCCTGCCAGCCGGGAACGTTCGCGCCATTGACACACATCGGATCGAACCCGCATTCCGCGAGCAGATGCCCGAGCATCGCCGTGACGGTAGATTTTCCGCAAGTGCCTACCACCGCCACCAGTTTGTACCCTGCAAGCGCGCGGGCGAGCGCCGCTGCTCGGTGCACCACGGGAATACCTAATGCACGCGCCTTCACCAAGCCGGCATTGTCCGGCTCAATCGCGCTCGAAATAACAACCTCGTCCGCATCCGCATCGAGTCCGCTGCCGTCGTCGGGGAAGCATCTGACGCCGAGTGTTTCCAGAAAGGCAATGTTAGCCGTACCGAGCGTGCGGTCTGCGCCGGTCACCTCGTCGCCCAGACGCACAAGCGCCGTCGCCAAGGCGCTCATCCCCACACCGCCAATACCGATCAAATGCCGCTTCATCGCTTGCCCCCCGCCACCGTTTCGGCGATATTCAAGTAATACGAGCGTACGCGCTCGTATGCATTGATGATATCGAGTTCCGCCAGTACGCGAATGGACGAGCCGGGATCCTCGGGACCCACGCGCCCGAGCTGGGCCTTGCGACAATCGCGGATGAACTCGTGGATGTTCTTCGATTCGTTCTGTACCTCGTGAATGTCGATTACCGGACGCGGCGAGCTGATCCACGGAGTCACCTTCTCAGCGAAAGCATTGACCCGATCGTGGACAGACAGCAGCAACAGCCGGGACACCTCGGACATCTGCTGATTTTGCTTCCGGAGACGCTTGATTGCGCGAAGGACGGCCGCCGCTTCGTCAGATATGCTCTCGAGTTCGTCGGTGAAACGCACGAGGCGCTGGGCGCGCTCAGCCACATCCTGCGGCAGACGCTTCGACATAATCGAGCCGAGGAACTCCGTCACCTCCTTTTGGACATTATCCAGAATATCCTCGCGATGGACGATATGCTTTTCCAACTTTTCGTCAGCCTCGCCGGCGATGACCTTGCGCGCGCAAGCGAGAAGATCGAGGTCGCTCTCCTTCATAAAGTGCACCTCCTGCAACGCCTGGTCGCAGGCGATGACCGGCGAAAGACGCGCGCCGATCTTGAGGGACGAAAGATGCGGCTTTTCGTTCTCCGGTTGCTTGATGAGGCGTTCGATGAGCCGCGAGAACGGCTTTACTACCGGGAAGAAGACGAGACCGCGGCAGATGGCGAAAATCGTATCCGTAACCGCAATCGGCGCCATCCGGTGCGTATAAGCCTCGACGGCCTGGCCGGAGACGGTGATTATCTCGATATCATTGTAGTTCGGGAAAATCCACTGGCCAACCTTGACGAAGAAGATGTAGAAGAGCGGAATCAAGACGACCGAACCGATCAGGTTCGAGAGCGTATGCGAAAGCGCCGTGCGCTTCGCATCCGCCGTGCCGCCGATTGCAGCGATCCAGCCGGTCGCAGTCGTGCCGACATTTGCGCCGAAGAGGACGGCGATGGCAACATCATACGTGATGAGCCCCTGCTGGGCGAGAGCCATGGCAATGGCGATTGTCGCCGCCGAACTCTGAATCACCGCCGTCAGCAGCATGGCGCAGAAGGCGATCTTAACCACGCCGGGGAAGGTAGCGGCCGACATCGAGGTGAAGATTTTCGACAGCTCGGGGTTCTGTTTGATGGGAGCCACGCCCTTGGACATAAAGTAAAGCCCGAGGAAAACGAGTCCCAGGCCGATGAAGGTCAATCCGAGATTGTGCAAACGCTCGCCGCGCACAAAGAAATACAACGTTCCGCCGAGGGCCAGCCCGATGAAACCGAGCATTTGCGGATCGGGCGCGTAGGCGATAATCCACACCGTGGCAGTAGTGCCGATGTTCGCGCCGATGAGCACGGAAAACGCCTGCGGCAGCGTCATCAGCGCCGTCGAAACGAACCCCACGAGCATGACCGTGATAATCGAGGATGACTGCACTAGAATCGTCGAGAAAATTCCAGTGCCCACGCCCACAATGCGGTGGCTCGTGGCCAGCGCCATGAATTTACGCAAACCGCCCCCGGCTGTAGCCTGCAGGCCTTCCGACAAATGCTTCATCCCGAGCAGGAACACGCCTAGCCCGCCCAGCACCGTCATAAGAATCGTCAAAATCATCTTCAAGGCGTTAGGCTCTTCCATGGGCGACGTCCTACTTTTTTATTCAGCCGAAAACTCGAAATTCTTCCCAACCCCCTTCACCGCCCTCGAAACGTCATCTTCAAGAACGAGCTGAACGAGCGACGCCTGGGCGAAAAAGCCGATAGAAGAGGGAATCGCGAGTATGGCTGTCGATTTCATGTTGGATTAATGGCAATGCCGATGATTACCAGTGCCAAACCGTCCAAAGCAAGTAGCGCCCCTAAAAGCCGAGCGCACAGATTCCTTCCCAAGATGAACGCCGCCGCCTTCTCGATCCGCCAGGGATAGAACATTCCGTACATCCCAATCACCGCGGCGATATAAGCCGTCAACACAAACACATGCACTGGGGCGAGACCGGCCACGGGAAGGTAATGGCGGGTGACGCGGAAAAGCGGCGTTGGAAACAGCATCAAGATTCCAGCCAGCGCGCGAACCGGAAGATTGGCCGGCATCCACACATACGTAAGATAGATCAGAATCGGCGTCAAAACCCAGAAATGGTCGAACGCCAACGCCAACGCCGACAACAGCCAGCGCACAGGAGGAATGCCAGAACCGGCGGCGAATTCGGCGAAAATATTGGCACCGAAAATCATAATTTCGTAGGTTGCCCAAACCCACGCGACGGCGGTCAAAATCGCCGCGGACGCTTTTGAATTTTCAAACCATACGGAAAAATTGCTTGCACGCGCTGGGGAAAAAAACATCACCCCGCCTATGGCGAGGAGCGGCAACCCGAGCAACAAACCACAAAGAATAATCATGCACAAAATTGGAGGTGGGAAGCGGAGTTGAACCGCTGTAAGCGGATTTGCAGTCCGCGACCTAACCGCTCGGCCATCCCACCTTGAAGGATGTTTCAGATGACATTCATTATATCATAAACGCACCTGAAAGAGCAACACAACCCGTAGCCACCATCATCCAGCCAGCGAGCCAGTTGAAGTGGTCGGACCGACGAGATTTGAACTCGTGACCTTTTGCACCCCAAGCAAACGC
>CALYTX010000098.1 GCA_945487985.1 uncultured Verrucomicrobiota bacterium
AGCCGAAGGCCGAGCGGGCGTTCCCCACGGGGCGTCCCGCTCTACTCTACACCCTCGGAGTCCCCTCGGAGTCCCAAAACTGCTATAATACCGAAAACAAGCAAGAAAGCTTCGTCAGCACAGGGCTACGTAACGAGTGTTGCACTGGCCACTGGATGGTGGGCAAGTAAATGTAAAACATCAAAGGGCCGTCATGAATTATTCCGATTCAGCTCAGAAGATAAAGGAAGTGTGCATCAGCAAGGGACTGTTGCGCTTTGATGAAGAAGAGTGCAGCCTCTGGGAACCGGCTATACGCGTTAGGTTCAACAATGCCAAGGCATTCTGGCAGCATATGTTTTCATTTTCGTCCGGCAACTTGTTTGGATACTTGATTTTGACGAACATGAACGTCTGGGTGTTCAACGATGTGCAACAGCTTAAAATTCCGATTGAAACCATGTGGACTGTGTCGGTGAAAGAAGGGCTGTTTTACCCTTCTCTGGAAATATTCGCCAGAGACGGCGAGACCCATCGGTTCACGTTTTTCGATGCCTCGCAACAAGTGGTCAGACGTCTGACCGAGGAGGCGGTAAAAAAGATTACCGATCTATCCATTGCACCTGTCAAGACCAAAACGCAGATTGAGCAGGAGAAGAAGGCAAAAGAAGATGCCGAAGAGCTCGAAAAGGCAAGGAAGAAGGCCGCGCGCAAGGCAAAGAAGGAGGCGCGTGACCGAGAGCGCAAAGAAGAAGAGGCAAGAAGGGCTAAGGAGGCGGAAGAATTCGCTGAAAGAATGCGTCGCGAGAGCGAGAAGACCAGGGCGGATTTGCTTGACAAGCACTACAGACGTTATGTAATCAGGGAAAAAGCCGAAGGCCATGTGCCGCCAAGGCTCACCAAGGAGGAGTACGACGAGGGATTCTTTTCTCCGTGGCTTGAAGAACAGGAGGAAAAAGAAAAAGAGCGCTACGACGCCGAATGTCGGCAATGGGAGCAGGAACAACGCGAAAAAGAGCGGGAAGACGAGAAGCGAAGGGAAAAGGAGGAGCAGGAACGGCAGAGTCATCTGGCGGATAAGATGGAAGAAGAGAACGCGCAAAGACTCGCCCGGCGAGATGAGATTCTCGCCATGATAGAGCGCGAGGCTCTTGATGCAAAGAGCAGAATACTGTTTTCACGGCGGGAAATGGATGCGGATGAGAATCGGAACCTGGCGGAGTTCTGGTATTCGTCCACGAAGTCTGCTCTGCTCAGGAGATACGAAAAAGAGCTGGCTGCGATATGTAAAGGGTGAAAGGGTGGAAACACCTCGCTACAAACCACAACACTAACCGCTTTTTCTGCGGACTCTGTGCCTATTGCATGGGCATGAGTTTAGGTTCGAGGGGCGTGGGGGTGAAGGGTCAAGTATGTATGCTTTTTCGCGAGCAGCAAATTTGGGGACTGGGGGACCTCCAGATTTCAAAGGCTTGAAGAGGACTGGCAGGTTTTGTTATAATGCACGAGAAGTTAAACGGAAGGCAATGTAAACAAAGAGTATCAGTAAGGTAATTATGAACGAAAAAACTAAATATGTATATTTCTTCGGCGCAGGTCAGACCGAAGGCAATGCCGAAATGCGCAATCTTCTCGGCGGCAAGGGAGCTAATCTTGCGGAAATGGCCGGGTTGGGGTTGCCGGTGCCGCAAGGTTTTACCATTACCACCGAGGCGTGCACGCGTTATTATGATGACGGGCGGAAGATTGCCGACGAAGTGATGAAGCAGGTGATCGAATATGTCGGCAAGCTCGAAAAATCGGCTGGCAAGAAGTTCGGCGATGCGAAAAATCCGCTCCTGGTCTCCGTCCGTTCGGGGGCGCGCGCCTCGATGCCGGGCATGATGGATACAATTCTCAATCTCGGTCTCAACGAGACGGTTGTTAATTCGCTTGCCAAGCAGACGAAGAACCCGCGCTGGGCGTGGGACTGCTATCGCCGCTTCATCCAAATGTTCTCCGATGTTGTTATGGAGGTGGGCAAGAAGCACTTCGAGAAGTTGATTGACAAGATGAAGGCGAAGAAGGGCGTCCAACTTGACGTCGACCTCTCGGCGGCGGATCTCAAGGCGCTCGCAGGCCAGTTCAAGGCCGAGTACAAGAGCGCGCTGGGCAAGGATTTCCCCGATGATCCGAGAGAGCAGCTCGTCGAGGCGATCAAGGCGGTGTTCCGCAGCTGGGATAATCCGCGCGCGAACGTCTACCGCCGCGATAACGACATCCCGTATTCATGGGGAACCGCAGTCAATGTCCAGATGATGGCGTTCGGAAATCTTAACAACAACTCCGGCACTGGCGTAGCCTTCACGCGCGACCCTGCCTCGGGCGAGCGCAAGCTGATGGGCGAGTTCCTGATGAACGCCCAGGGCGAGGACGTGGTCGCCGGCGTGCGTACGCCGATGCCGATTGCGAAGATGGCTGAAGTCATGCCTGAGGCGTTCAAGCAGTTCCAAAAGATCTGCACGACGTTAGAGAAGCACTACCGCGATATGCAGGATATGGAGTTCACGATCGAGAACAAGAAGCTCTATATGCTACAGACTCGCAATGGCAAACGGACGGCGCGTGCAGCGTTGAAGATTGCCTGCGATCTCGTCGACGAGGGCATGCGCACGGAGGAAGAGGCCGTACTCATGATCGACCCGCGCAATTTAGACACGCTCCTCCATCCGCAGTTCGACACGGTAGCGCTCAAGAACGCGAAGCCGGTCGGACGGGGGCTTCCCGCTTCGCCGGGTGCGGCATGCGGTCGCATCGTCTTCACGGCAGCGGACGCGAAGGTCTGGAAGGAGCGTGGCGAGAAGGTGGTCTTGGTGCGTCTGGAGACATCGCCTGAAGATATTGAAGGAATGAAGGCGGCGGAGGGCATCCTAACTGTCCGCGGCGGTATGACATCCCACGCGGCCGTCGTCGCTCGCGGCATGGGCGAGTGTTGCGTTTCCGGATGCCAGGAGATTGCAATGGACGAAGAGCGCAAGCAGTTCCGTCTTGGCGGCAAACTCTTCAAGGAGGGCGATTGGCTTTCAATCGACGGGGGTACGGGCAACATCTTCGACGGTGTAATCCCCACGGTCGATGCGACGATCGCCGGCGAGTTCGGCCGCATCATGATGTGGGCCGACAAATTCCGCAAGCTGAAAGTTCGCACGAACGCCGATACGCCGCGTGACGCGCGCAAGGCGCGCGAACTGGGCGCGGAAGGCATCGGCCTTTGCCGTACGGAACACATGTTTTTCTCGCAGGACCGTATTACCGCCTTCCGCGAGATGATCTGTGCCGACACGGTCGAGGAGCGCGAACTGGCGCTGGCGAAGATTCTTCCTTATCAGCAAGACGACTTTGAGCAACTCTTCGAGGCGCTTGACGGGCAGCCGGTTACGATTCGCTTCCTCGATCCGCCGCTGCATGAATTCGTGCCGCATTCCGAAATCGAGATCGCGCAGCTCGCGAAGGTCACGCACAAGCCGGTGAGCCGCATTATGGACATCATCGACTCGCTCCACGAGTTCAACCCCATGATGGGTCATCGCGGCTGCCGCCTTTGCGTCACCTATCCCGAGATTGCCGTCATGCAGACGAAGGCCGTGATCCGCGCGGCAATCAAAGTGCAGCGTGCGCATAAGGGCTGGAACGTCAAGCCCGAAATTATGATCCCGCTCACGGGCGACGTCAAGGAGTTCAAGTTTGTTAAGGACATCGTCGTCCATGTTGCGAACGAGGAGATCAAGGCCGCCGAGATTAAACTTAACTACGAGGTTGGCACGATGATCGAAGTGCCGCGCGCGGCGCTCATCGCTGGCGATCTGGCCGAGGAGGCGGAATTCTTCTGCTTCGGAACCAATGATCTTACGCAGATGACATTCGGATTTTCGCGCGATGACGCAGGCAAGTTCCTCGGCTCGTACTACGACCATAAGATCTACGAGAACGATCCGTTCGCCCGCCTCGATCAGACAGGGGTAGGCAGGCTTATGGAGATGGCCGTCAAGGATGGCAAGGCAACGCGGCCGAAGATTCACTGCGGCATCTGCGGTGAACACGGCGGCGACCCGATCTCGGTCGAATTCTGCCATCAAATCGGGCTGAAATACGTAAGTTGCTCGCCATTCCGCGTGCCGATTGCGCGGCTCGCTGCAGCGCAGGCGGCGCTCAAGTCGAAATGACGGTCTGATAGCTACAGTTGGCCGCCAATCGGCCTATTAATGCCAAGCAGCCTGCTTTCCTTGCATGGGAAGGGGCTGTTTTGGTATGATGTTGAGTAATGAAAGAGGTTTCACGAATCTATTCGCTGCCGTTGCCGACCATTCGTCGCTACCCGATTTATCTTCGCGCCATCAAGGCCAAGATCGCCGGAGGCGATTTAAATGTATCGAGCGCGGTTCTCGCCGAAGAGCTCGGGCTCGATCCCGTGCTCGCGCGCAAGGATCTTGCGATGGCCGGCGTTCCCGGGCGTCCCCGGCACGGCTATCCCGCCAAAGAATTATGCGATGCCATCAACCGCGCGCTTGGCTGGGACAATGCCACTGACGCGGCGATTGTAGGCGTAGGCTCGCTGGGTCGGGCATTGCTCGGGTATTCTGGTTTCGAGGAACAGAACCTCTCCGTGTCCGTAGCCTTCGACGCCAATCCCGCGCTCAATGGCGAGACGATTCACGGGGTGATGGTGCATCCGATGACGGAGCTCCCGCGCTTGGCTAAGCGGCTGAAAATCAAGCTTGCAATTTTGACGGTTCCAAATTTCGCCGCGCAAAGTTGTGCCGACAATCTCGTGGACGCCGGCATCAAGGGTATTCTCAATTTCTCTTCAATTCAGCTGGCAGTGCCGAAAGGGGTGATAGTGCAGAATGTCGATCTGGCGCAATCGCTGGCGGTTCTCTCCCACGCGATTGCACGCGGTTAGAAGGCGAAATAGACCATTACCCGCCGGGTGGATTCGAGCGTTACGCGCCGAGCGCTCGAGCGGTTGAGTGTCGCGGCGCAGAGCCGGTCGAACACCACTCCGTCGAGCGGCCAGCGCAGTCCTTTCGAGGTCATTCGCGTGGCGGGGTCGGGAGCAAAGATGGAAATTCCCGTATCCTTCTCGACGAGGAAACTGCGCCTGCCTTCAAGGGGGACGAAGCGCCCGAAGTCGCTGACGATTTCGAGGTTCAGCCGGAGCGATATGAAAACGTTGCCCAACGTGTGGTCTTCGCGTTTGCCGGTGGCGCCCAGAACAACGGGTGCGCGCCAGTTTCGCGCCTGACAGTAGCGTGCGGCCTTTTCGAGGTCGTTGGTGTTTTGCTCGGCAATCTGGATTACGGTGCCTCCGCGCAGGGAGGCACTGTCCATATCGCCAACCGTGGCCGCCGGCCACTTGCCGAACCGCCGGCGGTAGGCATCGAGCGCGCCGTCGCAGCAGACGACGCGCTTGGCTGCGGACAAAAGCCGCATGGCTTCGCTTCCTTCGCCGGGGAAATCGCCGGCCGCGAGAATAATCGTTTCACCGCGCATAGTTTCGCTTGCATGGTCAGATTGCGAGCATGCGGCGATATTCTACCGAACTTGCCCGTATAAATCAACCTGCCGCGGCGCTCATTGAGCCCTCTTGTTCACCCTTATCCCACTTTTTTGAATTGATGCACGCAAGGCTTTCGAGCCGGGGG
>CALYTX010000099.1 GCA_945487985.1 uncultured Verrucomicrobiota bacterium
TTGCCACACGCAGAGCGCGACCGATTCGATTTGTCGTCGACCCGCGCCCATTGGCATAGTTTCACTACACTTTGACTTTCCATTCGTGCGCGGCGACAAATCGAATACACGCATTACTCTATCGAGACAACTCTATCAACAAGCTCCGACCCTTCACCCCATCGTTTTGCCGCGCCGATATGGTGCGGTTGGCGCGAGACGAAGCGAGGCGAGACCACTCTTTGAGCAGCGCGGCATGGTCCGCGCCAACGATGCTGCCGTCGCGAGCCGACCGCTCGCGAACCAGTTCAACCTCGACATGCGCGGCCTTTCCGTCCCCTTCGACCGATGCGGCCACCCGGAAATCAAACCACCGGCGATTGGCGCTCGCCGGGTCGGCGAACGAATACTCCTGCGGCAAATGCTCGATTACGCAGTACGAATCGGGGAAAATGATTTTGACGCTCACTCGCTCGGTTTCGGCCGGACCGATGCCGATGGGACTCTCGCGGACAAGCCCCGTGAGGTTGAACGGCAGAAAGCCGATCGCCGGCACGGCCAGCGTCATCGCTCCGCCGGCGATGATTGCATAATCGGGAACGAAGGCGCTGAAGCTGCCCGTCGCCGGATACCCCTCGATGTCGGTTACAAGTTCCCGGGTCGCGCTGGCGGCCTCGGACAGCTCGCCGAGCATCGCCTGGAAATGGCGGCTACGTTCTTCCGGCAACATCTCGGCGTACATTTTGCGAAAGGCGCCAACGCCAGGACCGAAGGTTTTCTCCGTGACGTCGATATCGGCCGCTCCATTCTCCCGCAACCGCACGACGAGCGAGCGCTCGACCTTCGCCGCATACCGGGGGTCTTCCGGAATCGTCGCGATTGCGCCGGTGCCGGGATCGAGATAGGTGCACTGTGCATAGGCCGTAGCCTCGATGGGAGTATATTCGTTTTCCGCGCCGAGGAAATAGACCGTGCGCCGTCCGCCAATTCCCAGCCAGCCCCCCTCGCGCAGGACGACGCGGCAAAGCGCGTCAGAGAACCGGCCGACGTCCGGATACTCTTCAATGTCGCGATGACGCAACTTCGGGTCGACCTGCGCATCAAAAGCGGCGAAGACGACATCGGCTGCGAAACCGGCGCGGCGCAACAGCGCGCACATCGTGCGAATATAGTCCAGGCGCGTAGCATAGCGTTCCGACAACACGGTCTCGCTATCAGTAAGCTGCATTTCAAGAGGAACTTCGTAAAGGGAGGGTCCCGCGATGCGAACATTCCTCGCCATCCAGTTGCGGATGCGCAGTATCTTCTCCGCCGCCGACAGATCGTCGCAGTCCGCGCCGAGAATCTCCCTCAGCCGCGCGCTCTGCGCTGGGGCCACCGCCGCAGCCGAGCGCAAACGCTCCGCAGCCTGAACAAAATCGCCCGCGGCGAGCGTGCGGCAATCGCGCCACAGTTCTGCCGGAGGCTGCATCGGTTCGGACTTGATGCGCTTCTTGCCCCCTTCGTAGTCAATGGCGGGCAGATGCGCAAACGGATGCACCACACTTAACTCGTAGCGGTCGACCGGATAGGGCGAATCGAAGAACCACGTCCGGTAGAACGGCAGCGGCGAGCGAGTCACGATCGTCGCCAGCGTGTAGGAAATCACACTGCCGGCCTCGACCGCGGGCAGATTCACGACTAACTGCTTAGACGCCGGGTAGCGGGGTGCCGACGATGCCCACTCGCAATCAAGAGTGTTGATTTCGCGGCCGGTAACTCGCGAAACCTTGCCGTTGAGATTGGAAACGGAAGCTTCCACTAACTCGATCCGCTTCCAGGTTGGATTGTAGTTGAACTTGAGTTCGGAGGAGTTTTTCTTGCCGTCGTAGGTGAGAATCTGCTTGACCACGGTGTTAACAATTATCCAGTTGTACCGAGTGGAGACCCCACAGATTTCTCGCTGGTCAAGTCCGCGAACGTTGGCATTTTCAAGCCGGTCGCGCGCAAACACCGGCCGTTCGCGCTCTGCGGCCTCGACGCGCTTGACGCTTTCCCGCAGCTCAGCATAGTCGGCCGCCGAGATCTCCACGCTATTGACGGCGAGTCTGCGCCGAGCGCGAAGCGTATCGCCGTCGATCTCGAATGATCGGTCGAACTGGTAGTCGCCGTCGATGTCCACCCGCGCGGGCAGAGCGATCGCGCGCGGCGGAGCGGCGGCGGCAAACTTGAGTTCAAAATCCTCCTCGACGCACGCGGTGGAATTCACGCAGAGCGGATAGCGCCTTTTTTCCAGCGACGTGCTGCCGTCGAGCAGCCAGTTCGCCGCGCCCAACGACCGGGAAAGCAGGGGCAGGGAAAGTTCGTCGCGAGTTTCGCCGCGCAACAGCGTCTCCGGCGCCAACACCTGCAATCTGGCAGTCAACGGACTGGCCGTATCTTGCAGATTCTTCGGGGAAAGCTCGAACGACATCAGCTCCGCACCCGGCGCGGCGGCGCGAACGATCCGCTCGAAAAGTTTGCGCCGGTCGTCTCGCTGGCGGCGCAACAGCGCGCCGCGATAGACATTGTCGTTAAAACCAGCAAAGACGATGGAGCTGTCGAAGAACATCGAACCGTCGCGCTCAAGCGTGCCGCGCGTGGCGATCCGCACCGCATTCTCCGCCGCGGAGGGAATCTGCGAGGTCAGAAGCTTCTCGCCCTCGGGACAGGCAACGAGATACGAGCGGTCGCTCAGATACGCCGGCAGCAAATCGCGGCTCGATTCGTCAGTGGGATCCATGAGAATGTAGCCGTCGGCATTCGCGCGCGGATCGGTCGGCGCGCGCACCGCGGCGATAGCATGGTTGAAATAGGGCGTTGGAATCTCGCTGTCCATTTTCGCCCCAGCGTGAATCAGCACCGGGAAGGCCTCGAAGCCGGCAACGCGCAGCATCGCCACGAGCAGCGCGGCCTTGTCGCGGCAAACGCCGTAGCGGTTCTCGAAGGTGATATCCACGTCATGCGGCGCATAACCGGGAGAGGTATCTTCCATGGTCAGCCCCATGTAGCGGATTTCCTGCGACACCCACTTGTAGAGCTTGTTGATATCCCGCCCGAGAACTTCGACCTGGTTGGTGATCGCGCTGGTGGTCTTTGCAAGATGTCCCGAGCACAGTTCCCAGTACCAGCGCGAGATCGCCGGCCAGTCTTCCGCCGTAGACACGCGCAAAAGTTGCGCCTGCGTGTAGAAAGGCGGCATGTCCGGCTCGGGAAAAGCTTGCGGCGAGTCGACGGCCGTCCAAACATGGGACGTTCGCCCGTCTGCCAACTGCGCGCGCTCGTACTTCACGTTGCCAAGTTCGTTGCGCACTGCGCATTTAAGGAGCGGACGCTCTGCGGGAGCGACAATCTCCACGCGCGCGCGCTTGAGCGGACAGGTCAGTTCAAGCAGCTCGACGTCGGCGAATTGATCCTTTACCCGCGAACGGAAGTTGCGCTTCTCGGTGCGGTAGGTAATCACCTCGCCAACCTTGAGTCCCGGCACGGTGCACACCACTCGACGATCCTGCGGATCGTAGATGTTCGCCTGGGTCGAGGAATTGTCGGTTGTATCCTTCGTCGTAGCGGAAACATCGATCTCGCGAACGCTTCCGTCGGCAGCGGCAATCGAAACGCCCGTCACTGTCGCTCGGCCGTAGCGGCGATTATAGTAGAGGACGATTTCGCTTTCTTCGCGACGCCCCTTCTCCGTGAGCACCTTGACCTTGTCTTCGCTGCGCCTGACAAACGTGCCGTCGGGGGCGTATTCAATTTTCACCGTCGAGTCGATGACTACTGCGTCGGCGTCGGGATACCTCTCCGCCGTCACCTCGTCGCAGACGGCGAAGGCGAGAAACGGACTTGAAACCGCCCAAAGCAAACCTGCAAGCCATGCACACCTGATCATTGTTCATCCTCCAGTCA
The DNA here is from genome assembly GCA_945487985.1 of uncultured Verrucomicrobiota bacterium. Lineage (GTDB taxonomy): Bacteria > Verrucomicrobiota > Kiritimatiellia > RFP12 > UBA1067 > UBA1067. The sequence continues at coordinate 3,904 of CALYTX010000099.1, forward strand.
ACCGAACACATTTTCAATGAAGTATATCAAACCTTCCAGAACAGCGGAAGTAGATGCCACTGCGAAAATCAGCCCCACGATGCCGATCTTCCGCCGCCAAGCCGCCCACAGCGACAATACCGCCAGAACCGTGGCCGCAGGATGCCAGACAAACCCGTCCGCGCGCGTAAACACACACTGGCCCGCGAACGCCCAAAGCGCATTGAGCATCAGCGCAATCGTCACCGGCTTGATGCCGAAAACCACCCCCTGCACCACCGGGTTGTTCCGGAAACGCTCGAGCGAGCCGAGCGCGACGTAGAGGATGATCGTGCCTGGCACCAGCAGACATACTGTGGCCAGCAGCGCCCCCGCGATTCCCGCCATGCGATAACCGAAGAAAGTTGCGCAATTGACAGCAATCGGACCAGGCGTCATCTGCGTAAGAGCCATCACATCGGCAAACTCGCCCTCGCCGAGTTGTAGATACGGCGCGAGAGGACCGACGAAATCACCGATATAAACCGGTACGAGCACATAGCCGCCGCCAAAGGCGATCAACCCGTATTTGAGGAAAACAGCCGCTATCGCCGTCCAAACCGGGACGCAAAAACGACGTCCGCCCTCGCTGCCCGCGCCGCGGCAAAGCGTTTTCGCCGCCACGCCGCACGCAATCGCCCAGAGGATGACTGCGGCCGGATTTACCCGTCCCGCCGCCAGCGCCACCACTGCCACCGACAGCGCGCCGTAGCCGTAAAAACCCTGCACGTTCTTTTTCCATCCGCGAATAACCATCGCCGCGATTATTCCAGTCAACGCAGCCCTCAAACCCATAAAGGCGGCGACGAGAAAGCGATTTTCAAGCGGAATAAACCGGTAGCCCGCGGCAATCGCCGAGAACACGGCCACGCTCGGAAGGAATACGCCCGCAACCGCGCAAATCGCACCCGGAATGCCGGCGATTTTCCGGCCGACATAAACGGCAGTATGCCCGGCGATTATCCCTGGCACCATTTGGAAGACCGGCAGATGCTCGGCAATTTCACCTTCCCGCGTCCATTTGAATTTCCTGGCGAAAACCTCGTCGGCCACCGCCAAAATCGCAAAGCCGCCGCCGACCACGCAAAGCGCGATCTTGAACATCTCCCGGAACAACAGCCAGAGTTTCGCCATCATCGCCACCTCACAAGGCAAGCCGGCAGGCAAGCATCGCGCAGGCCACGGCATCGTAGAGCCCGTCGTGCCAGGTGCGTCCCTCCAACTGCGGTACGCAACCGAACATCTCGCAGAGTTCTCCAAGCCGGTAGCCCGGCAGTCTGGGATAGCGAGCCTTGGCCAGTTTCATGGTATCAACCCACGGCCCCCATCGGGTCATCGGCGCAGCACGGGCGAGGATGGTGCGCTCGCAGGCAATATTGTGCGCGGCCAAGCGCCGGCCGGAGAGCTTCGGCGACCAAATCTCGAACGAACTGCGCAAGGTGCCGAGCGTCTCGCGTCCGTCTATGCGCGCTCCGGCGCCTTCGACATCGAAAAACCACTCGCCGGTTTCGACAATCTCGCCACCGGCGACCACCGCGAAACCAAGTTGCCAAGGCTCGTTCGCATTGCCGTTCTCGTAGCCGGTCGTCTCGAAATCTATCGCCACGAAGTCCATCGCCGCCTCGCTGGCTACTTCCCCGCCAGCACATCGATTACCGCGAGCGCCTGGCACGTCTCGCGCACGTCGTGCACCCGCACCACCGAAGCTCCGTTCATAGCCGCC
>CALYTX010000100.1 GCA_945487985.1 uncultured Verrucomicrobiota bacterium
TCTTGGGTTCAACAAGAAAAAACCGCACCCGCTTTCTTCCTCGGGTGCAGAAATATGATAAAATCACCACATGACCCCTCTTTCACTGCTGGTAAAACCCGTTGGCGGCGACTGCAATCTCGAATGCCGCTACTGCTTCTACCGTTCACATCCAGCAGGCAGAATGAGCGAAAAGCTTTTCGCGCGTATGCTCGAAAGTTACGAGGCGTTGCCCTTTGCCGGCAAGGCAGTAGCGCTCCAAGGCGGTGAACCACTGCTGGCAACGCCGGAAATTCTCGCTCGGCTCAATGATAGCCGCATTAACAAATCGCTGCAGACGAACGCAACGCTGATTACGGACGAAACCGCCGCCATGCTCGGACGCGGAAACTGGCTCGTGGGCGTATCAATCGACGGCGACGAACTTGCAAACCGTCTACGGACGAAACCGGGTGGCAGTCGTGCCTTCGATGACATCGTAAATGGCATCCGTCGACTGGAGTGCGCAGGGGTAGACTACAATCTCATGACCGTGGTTTCACGAGCCAATGTAGATCGCGCCGCAGAGATTTACCGGTACTTGCGAGACAATTTCTCGACTCGCTATCACCAGTACATCGAATGCACTGGGTCTCAGGCCGAAATCGACGGCAAGCAATGGGGACGGTTTCTCATTGAATTGTTCGACGAATGGATTGCAAACGATGCGCGAACCGTATCAATAAGGATTTTCGACTCAATCGTCTCAACGCTTCTGGGCGGACCCCCTACGCAATGCTCGTTTGCCGGAACTTGCCGACAATATCTCGTTGTCGAACACGACGGCAATGTATACCCGTGCGACTTCCACGTGCGCGATGATTTGAAACTCGGCAACATTGCCACCCACTCATGGCGTGAACTGTCGGAATCGCCAGTCTACCAGGCGTTCGCAGACGGCAAGGCCAAGGGCCTGCCGGACGAATGCCGCCAGTGCGAATTTTTCATCTTTTGCCGCGGGGACTGTCCACGCAACCGTGTCGGCGGGAACCCGCGCCTCTGCGCAGGCTGGAAGCAATTTTTCGCGCATTCGTTGCCGAAGTTGCGCAAGCTGCTTCAGACTGTCCGCGGCAATTGAGTTTGCCGACCGAACTTTCTTTTTCAAGCTCCTGGATTTGGTCACGCAGATATGCGGCGCGTTCAAATTCAAGTTTATCCGCAGCCTCGAGCATCTCGCGCTTGAGCTCGGCAACAAGCTCGACAACGGATACGGAAGCTTCATGCTTTCCGACCTCGGATCCGCGGACGCCCGCATCGCCTCCCGCCGCTTTGAACAGATATGTCGCCTCGGTGATTGCGCGCTTCACCGCACGCGGCACGATTCCGTTGGCCTGATTGTAGGCAATCTGCTGCTGACGATGGTCGTTGGTGATGCGCAAAAGCTCGTCGATGGCCGAAGTTCGGTTGTCGGCGTACAGTATCACGCGTCCGTTCACATGGCGCGCGCTGCGTCCGGCAGTCTGCACCAGCGACATTGTCGAACGCAGAAACCCCTCCTTGTCGGCATCGAGAATCGCCACTAACGCCACTTCGGGCAGATCGAGCCCCTCGCGCAAAAGATTCACGCCTACGAGCACGTCGAAATCACCTTTACGCAGACGCTGGAGTATCGCCACGCGCTCAATAGCGTCGATGTCGCTGTGTAAATACTCTACGCGAATGCCGGCATCGTGCAGATACGCCGTCAGATCCTCGGAGGAGCGCTTGGTGAGCGTCGTCACGAAAACCCGCTCGCCCGCCGCGGCCGCCTTGCGCACCTCCCCGATCAAATCGTCAATCTGGTTCGCAAGCGGACGAATCTCGACGGCAGGATCGAGCAGCCCGGTCGGACGGATAACCTGTTCGGCCACCGTCCGCGACTGGGCGTATTCGTATTCGCCCGGGGTTGCCGAGCAATAGACAATCTGACCAACCTTGGCGTTGAATTCATCAAATGTGAGCGGGCGGTTGTCTCTGGCGCTCGGCAGACGGAAACCATACTCAACAAGCTTGTCCTTGCGCGCCCGATCGCCGTTGTACATCGCCCGGAGCTGGGGAACGCTCACATGGCTTTCGTCAATAATGGTAAGAAACCCTTCCGGGAAGTAGTCGATCAGGCATTCGCCGGGTGTGCCCGGGGGGCGGCCGGTCAGCGGACGCGAATAGTTCTCGATGCCATTGCAGTAACCCAATTCGCGCATCATCTCGATGTCGTATTCCGTCCGCTCCCGCAGCCGCTGCGCCTCGAGCAGCTTCCCTTTAGAGGCGAAATACCCAAGCCTGTCGGCAAGTTCCCGCTCAATGCGCGCAAAAGCCGCCTCGAACTTTTCCTTCCCCATCACGAACTGCTTCGCCGGGGTTACCACCGCCGCAGGCATAGACGCGCCGCACTTGCCGGTGAGCGGATCGAGCTCGCGGATGGAATCGACTTCATCGCCGAAGAACTCCACGCGCACTGCCTTCGTCTCGTAGGGAGGGAAGATGTCGACGATGTCGCCGCGCACGCGGAAGCACCCTGGCTCGAAAGCGACATCGTTACGAGCATACTGCGCCTCGACAAGACGGGCAACAAGCGCGGAGCGTCCAGAAACCTCGCCCACCTTGACCTTGACCGTCAACTCGCGGTAGTCTTCCGATTCCCCGAGCCCGTAGATGCAGCTGACCGATGATACGACGATAACGTCTTTACGGGCAATGAGCGCGTTGGTGGCAGACAGCCGGTAGCGCTCAATCTCGCCGTTAATCGAAGCGTCTTTTTCGATATAGGTATCGGTTTGCGGAATGTAAGCCTCGGGCTGGTAGTAGTCGTAGTAGGAAATAAAATACTCAACCGCATTGCGGGGGAAGAATTCCTTTAATTCCGAGAACAGCTGCGCGGCGAGCGTCTTGTTATGCGAGAGAATCAACGTCGGCCGGTTCCATTTCGCAATCAGATTAGCCAGCGTAAAGGTCTTCCCCGAGCCGGTGACGCCCTGAAGAACCAGACGCTTCTCACCGCGCTCAAGTCCCTTGAAAAGTTTCTCAACCGCCCCAGGCTGGTCGCCTGCGGGCTTGAAGCTCGAATGAAGATCAAAAAGCGGAGTTTCCATTCCGTCTCAAAGCGAATATTCCTTGCAGTCCTTGTACTGGTCGGTATCGCCGTATTTCTCTCGCAGGACCGCAAGCTGCGCCTTGAGATCGGCGATGCGCGCGGCGTTTATCGGGTCGTTATAGCCGTTATGCAACTCGTCAGGATCGGTCTTGAAATTGAAATACTCCCATTCATCGCGCTTGTAGTAGTAGACGAGCTTCTCCGTCTTTGTGCGTATTCCATACCACGCAGCGGTGGCATGCTCGCCGCCCTCAACATAATAACGCGCGTAAATCGAATCACGCCACAAGGCAGGGGTTTTGCCCTGCATATTGCCGACGAACGATTCGCCTTGCATTTCCGCTGGACGAGGCACCCCGGCCAGATCAAGGAAGGTGGGGGCGAAATCGATATTCGCGATTAGATCGGAGTTGCGCGAACCCGCCTGGATGAGGGTTGGGCACTTGGCGATAAAGGGCATCTTGAGCGTCTCTTCCATGATGAAGCGCTTATCGTAGAGGCCGTGGTCGCCAAGAAAGAACCCTTGGTCGGAAGTGTAGATGACGAGCGTATTGTCGTCGAGACCACGCTCCTTGAGATAGGCGTTCATCTCTCCAACGGAGTCGTCCACCGACTGGCAGCAGGCGAGATAGTCCTGCATATAGCGCAGATAGCTAAACGCCGTCCTGGCGCGATTACCGGCAACTCTCCCCTCCGCATCGACAGGCCAGCGGTCGAGGAAATTGCCGGCGGCGTCCTTCTGTCCGTAGTACTTCCTGCCTTCGAATTCGAAAACGTGTCCCTCGGCAAACCACTGCGCGACCTTGAGATCCAACCCAAGGCGCATATGCTTGCACAGCGTCATCGCTGTCTGCCGGATTGGGCTGGCCCGCCCTTGCCAGTCATCAAAAAGCGTCGCGGGCATCGGGATGTCATTGAGTGTGAGCGAACGAAACTTCAAGCGGTATTTTTCGCTCGGAATCCAATTGCGGTGGGGAGCTTTGTGGTGCATCATCACAAAGAACGGCCGACCAGATGCAATCGCCTCATCGAGCACACCCTTGGTGATCTTAGTTATGTTCTCGGTCGCGTATTCACCGGGAAACTCGACTCGCCCGTAGGAACCGTCGTGGTTGCGGACAAAATACCAAGGGTGTAAATAAGAACCCTGCCCCTGATAGAGAAACCACTTATCCCAATCAGCGTTGCGGATCGACGCTGGCCCGCCGCAATGCCATTTGCCGATGAACCCGGTGTAATATCCGGCTCTTCGCATATATCCACCCACTGTTTCAATCATGGGAGAAATCTCATTGAAAATCGGAACGCCATTCTTATGACTGTAACGGCCAGTGAGAATGGCGGCGCGCGAAGGCGTGCAGATGGGATTGGTGCACATCACCGAATCGAAGAGCATCCCTTCGGCCGCCATACGGTCGAGATTTGGCGTTTTGGCGATGCGAGAGCCATAAGCTGAAATCGCATGGGCCGCGTGGTCGTCGGTCATGATGAACAAAATATTCTTTCGTTCACCGCCAGCTAAACCGATTAAATGTGCAGCCGGACACGACAGTGCGGCGGACGCCGCGCCAACGCCAAGAACAAATGCTCTTCTAGACGTATTCATTTGACCTCTTCTCGACTGGCAGCCAAATGACCAGCGGCGGCCAGCACGCTGAGCGCGAAAATAGCAGCGGTCTCCGCACGCAGCACTCGCGGCCCCAAGCTCACCGGCACTGCCAGCTCGAGCAGTGCGGACAATTCCGCCGGCGTAAAATCACCTTCCGGCCCGACATAAACAGCCATTCCACGCCGCCCAATATCCTTCTCGGCCGCCTGCGCCGCGGCAATCGCCGCGGCAATCGGCATGGACGGCGGCTCCGTCAACGCGCCGGCGAAACAAGTCGTTTTACCGACAAGCGCAAGCGATTCGGTAAAATCGACAATTTCTGACAGTTCTGGAATCCATAACGCATCAGACTGCCGCGCCGCCTCTTCGACGATGCGCAGATACCGCTCCCGCTTGGCCGCACGCTCAGCTTCGGCAATCCGCACAATCGTCCGCTCCGATATCACCGGAACAATCCGTGCAACCCCAAGCTCGGTCGCTTTCTCGATTGTCCAGTCCCATCGCGACCCCTTGGTAATGCATGCAAAAAGCGTAAGTTCCATCGCCGGACGCTCCACGAAAACAACGCCCTCGCCGGCAATCGCCGTCAATCCGCTTCCCTCGTAGCGATACCGACGAAACTTGCCGGCACCATCGAACAACTCGAAAACTTCCCCGTTTTTGGGACGCAAAACCTTGAGATGCCGCAACGCTTCGGATGAAAGCGCCGGATTGTCGCATAAAAGTTCGGAGGTTTTCGCCAACAATCGATGCATCGGTATGTTCCCTGTCCACCGGCAATTATATCATAAATCCAAACCGCGCTCCCGGCAAACCAAAGCTCGAACAAACAGCTACTGATGCCGACAAAAAAAAATAACTCAGCCGTTTGACTGAGTTCCCTTTGCAATGGTTGCCTCGCAGGGACTCGAACCCCAACAAGCAGAATCAGAATCTGCGGTG
>CALYTX010000101.1 GCA_945487985.1 uncultured Verrucomicrobiota bacterium
ACAAAACGCTCTCTTTACTACTTGCTTTTCTAGACTATTCATTTTTTTTTCCCCCCCCCCCGCAAGACGGGGGGGGGGGGGGGGGGGGGTGCTAAAGTGCGGGTCAACTGGCAATATGGTAGAATATGGCCTGATGAAATTTACCTTGTCGGTTCTTCTTGCAGCAATTCCATTCGCCACTCTCCATGCGAATGCGAATGCCTCATTGCAAAAGCCCGCTCGCGAACCAATAGACATCTCCGCGCGCGAAATGCTCAGCGGACGGCATGATTACAACTTCGTCCGCATTGTCGGCACCATACAGGATGTCTTTCGCGATGAGAACAACTCGCAATTCCGCTTTTTCATCATCAACTCCGACGACGAAACGATCTATGCGCCGTCCCGGACGATTGAGGCAGACGAAGCGACACTTGACGCTCTAATCGGCGCCAAGGTCGCCGTCGCCGGAACTTGCGATGTCACCGCGGCGGACGAAAGCTGGCGCCGTCAATTCCGCAGAAACCTCTACATCTGGAATCTGAAGGATATTACAGTCCTTGAACCGCCCCCAAAGGACCCCTTCAATGTCAAAACCCTCGAAGACCTCACGAATATGCGTCCGGCGGATATTCCAAGGCTCGGCAGACGCAGCGCCATTGGAAAGGTTCTTGCCGTCTGGAACGGCGGACGAGCACTGCTCGAGCGTCCCGACGGTTCACTTATGCGCATTGAGCCGAAGGACGGAAAAGCCCCGAAGGCAGGATCGTTCGTCGAGGCCGCCGGCATTCCCGAGTCCGATATCTACCGCGTCAACCTCACCCGCGTCGTCTGGCGGCCGGCGAAACCCTTCGCATGCGCAACGCGCACTGTCACCAATGTGACAGCCCAGACGATTCTGACCGACCCCTTTGGCCACCCGGGAATCAAGGCTCAGTTCCATGGCCGCACCGTGCGGCTGACGGGACTCGTTCGCAGCATGCCTCAGATAACCAATCATATCTTCTTCCTTCAGGACGGACTTCACCTCGTGCCGATCGATACGACGGCCGCCCCCGCCATCGCCGAACGACTGCAAATCGGCGCCGCGGTATCGGTGACCGGCGTCTGCATCACCGAAGTAGAGCCCTGGCGCCCAGGATCGGTTTTCCCGCGCACGACAGGAGCAACCATTGTCTTGCGGACGGAAGACGACCTTACCGTTGTTTCGAAGCCGACCTGGTGGACGCCGGCGAAGTTTCTCGGTGTTATCTCAGCGCTGATTCTCGTCCTCGCCGGCGTGCTTATCTGGAACCGCTCGCTCCACATCCTCGCAGAAAAAAGGGGACGAATTCTTATGCGCGAACAGATCGGACGCGTCAAGAACCGCCTCAAAGTTGGCGAAAGAACGCGCCTCGCCGTCGAACTCCACGACTCGTTGGCGCAAATTCTGACCGGCATTTCCTTTGAAATCAAGGCAGCCGGCAACTTTGTGCATACCGATCCTGAAAACGCCTCGCACCACCTTGTCCTCGCCGCGCGATTGCTGCTGTCCTGCCGAACCGAACTGCGGAACTGCCTCTTCGAACTGCGCAGCCGGGCGCTCGAAGCACCATGCATGGACGACGCCATTCGCCAAACGCTCCTGCCCCATCTCGGCTCGGCCTCGCTGGCACTGCGGTTCAATGTCCCGCGCGCGCGCATTGCAGACGACACGACGCATGCGCTGCTGCGGATCATCCGGGAACTTGCGTCCAATGCCGTCCGGCACGGTCGCGCCACGGAAATACGCATCGCCGGAATTCTCGAAGGGAAACGGCTCGCCTTTTCCGTAACGGACAACGGCTCTGGGTTCGATCCCAAAAACCGGCCCGGCGTAACCGAAGGACATTTTGGACTCCAAGGCGTGCGCGAACGCGTTGCCGCACAAGGAGGTTCGATGACGATTCGCTCTCGCCCCGGGGCCGGCGCCCGCGTGAGCGTGTCGCTGACAATACATTCGCCGGAAGAGGAAGACAAGGGAGTCGGATGATGGATAGCGGCAAGATCAAAGTATTGATCGCAGACGACCACGCCATCGTGCGTATGGGTCTGACGGCACTACTGGAGTCGGAGCGCGACATCACTGTCGTGGGGCAGTCGGAGAACGGCGAACAAGCCGTGCAAGATGCAAACCTGCTTACCCCCGACGTCGTTATAATGGATCTTATGATGCCCGTCAAAGACGGCATTGTCGCAACGGACGAAATCCACCGCACCCATCCCGGGATCAAAATCATCCTGCTTACGACCTTCGGCACCTCCGATCACATCGCGCGTGCGCTCGAGGTGGGCGCCAGCGGTGCCCTTCTGAAAAGCACCGAGGAATCAAAACTCGTGGAAGCCATCCGCGCCGTCTACGCAGGCAAGGTAGCAATCGACGAAGAGGTTCGCCAACTTTTCGCCGACGATCCCCCGGCGCGGGAACTAACGCTCCGGCAACGGACGATTCTCGAAGGACTCGCCGAAGGCAAGGCCACAAAGCAAATCGCCGCCGATCTCGGAATCCAGTACGATAGCGTCCGCGAGCACATCCTCGCCATCCTCGCAAAACTCGGGGCCTCCAACCGCGTCGAGGCCGTCGCCATCGCCGTGCGCAAGCAACTGCTTAAAAGCCAACCTCGCCCCTCGCAAAGCCGGCTTCCTGGATAGCGTTGAATCTGGTGCACCTGGAGGGACTCGAACCCCCACGCTTGCGCAGTGGAACCTAAATCCACCGTGTCTGCCATTCCACCACAGGTGCGGCGAATTAACGCTTCTGGAGCTTCTCCTTGTGCGAAAAGAAAACCTTGGTCTTGCGGACAAACTCCTGCGACTCGGGGAATGTGCCGCCGGAAACAAGCCTCTGAAACTCCTCCAGCGCAGCCTTCTGCCTGCGGTCGAGATTTGCGGGAACCTCGAGATGGATCCGCACGGTTAGATCGCCGGCCGGACCGCCACGCAAGGATGGCACACCCTTGCCGCGCATCCGGAAAAGCTTGCCGTCGGGCGTGCCGGCGGGAATCTTTAGCATCGCCACGCCCAAGGGGGTTGGCACCTCAACTTCGCCACCGAGCGCCGCGAGTATCGGCGAGACTGGAACCTCCACGGCAAGGTTTTGCCCGTCGCGCTCGAAAATGTCGCTCTCCCGCACCGCTATCTGCACGAACAAATCACCGTTTTCACCGCCGCGCAAGCCACCTGCGCCCTTGCCCGCAACCCGCAGCCGCGAGCCATAATCAACTCCAGCAGGAATTCTCAGCGAAATCTTCTGGGGACGCAAAACATGGCCTTCGCCGCGACACTTGCGGCAAGGTTTTTCCAATATCTATCCGTTGCCGCCACAGTGCGGACACTGCTGGCGAACCTGAAAAAAGCCAGATCCACCGATAACCACGCCCGAACCGCGGCAGGTAGGACATACAACGCGCTTCGAACCTGGCGCCGCTCCAGTGCCGCCACACTCGTCACACTGCACTGGCAGAGAAATCTCCAGCTCGCGTTCACTGCCGAAAAGCGCCTCGTCGAAATCGATATCGAGACGAACCGTAATATCCTCGCCACGCTGGGGTCCGTTCGGATCCGGCCGACGCTGCTGGCGAGAGCCGCCGAAGAACTGTTCAAAGCCGCCAAAACCGCCCCCTCCGCCGCCGCCGCGGCCGCCGAAGATATCGCCAAACATGGAGAAGATGTCGTCCATGCTCATTCCGCCGCCGCCAAAACCACCAAAACCGCCAGCGCCGCCGTTCAGGCCGGCATGGCCGAACTGATCGTAACGCTGACGCTTCTCCGGGTCGTGCAAAATGTCATACGCCTCGGCCGCTTCCTTGAATTTTTCTTCAGCCGCCTTGTCGCCCGGATTGCGGTCGGGATGGTATTTCATGGCCAGCTTGCGGTAGGCCGACTTGATTTCATCGGCAGTCGCCGTTTTAGCCACCCCCAACACCTCGTAATAGTCTCTTTTCTCTGCCATCTCCGCCGCCTACTGCCCCTTGCCAGACGAAACTACGACCTGCGCCGCCCGCAGCACCTTTCCTTTCAAAAGCCAGCCGCGCTTGGATTCGATGGAAACTTTGCCTTCTTCGACTTCCTCAGAGGGCAAATGGGCGATTGCTTCCATCCGCTCGGTATCAAGCTCCTGACCAACGCAATCGAAAGGTTCTGCCTCGTGGCCTTTCAACGCTTTGAGCAAATTTTCGTAAACGAGCGCCACGCCTTTGACGAACTGGTTTTCCGGATCTTCCGCCTTCGAGAGTGCCAACGCAAGATTGTCCACCGTAGGCAAAATATCCTTGATAATATCGCCTTCCGCAAAGCGATAGGTTTCTTCGCGATCGCGCATCGTGCGCTTCTTGAAATTATCGAAATCCGCCAACAGCCGAGCATACTGGTCTTTCCAGTCGATGGCGTTTTCCTCCTTGCCAGCGGCGTCCTGCTCGGTCGTCGCACCGTCTGCCTGTGCGTCAGCGCCATCGGATGAATTCGATGCAGCGTCCGCCGACGCCGCCTCTTCCTCGCTTGCCTGCGCCGCAGCGCCATCTTTCGGAGATTCCTCCGCAACGGAATCTTCCCGCTCAGAGCTTTCCGCGTGGGTCTTTTTAGTTTCTTCTTCTGCCATTGCCTTAAATCCGAAGTTGGGACGACGCCTTACGCCCGAATTTGCCCAGCCTTGGCGAGCATTTTCGCCTCGACACTCTGAATCTCGGCAAAGCCCTGCGAACTGTGCGGGTTCAACCCGTTCGATGCCTCCATCGAACTGTCAGCCTCATTGTAAATCGTCGCCTTGAGGCCCTTGAGGGACTCGAAGAAGATGTTGCCCTTGTAGAGGCCGAGCGTGACTTCCGCCGTCGCCTTGTCAGCCCAGACCTGGATCGCCGCACGGGCAGCCTGGGTCGCAGGATCGAACCAACGGCCGTCGTAGATCTGGTCGGACACGAGCTTGGAGAGCTGCTGGAAGAGGAGCGTCGAACGACGGTCCATGATGCCCTCGTAGATGTACTTGAGACCGTAGGAAAGCACCTCCATGCCGGGGGCCTCGTAGACGCCGCGGCTCTTCGTGCCGATGATGCGGTTCTCGAGCGCGTGCTTCATGCCGATGCCGTTGCGGCCGCCGACCTTGTTCATCTCGAGCATGACTTCGAGCGGGGACATCTTCTTGCCGTTGATTGCAACGCAACGACCCTTCTCGAACTTGAGCGTTACCTTCTCGACCTTGTTCGGCGCCTTCTCGGGCCACACCCCCATCGTAGGCTTCACGATGCGCATCGAGGTTTCCATGGACTCGAGGTCCTCGGCCTCGTGGGAAAGACCCGCGAGATTCGCGTCGGTGGAGTACTTCTTCTTCGTACCGACGAAAGCGACAATGCCGCGCTTGGCAAGGAATTCGACCATCTGCGTACGGCCGGGGAAAAGCTTAAGCAGATCCTCATCGCGCCAGGGAGCGTAGACGCCGAACTTCGGATCCATAACATTCGTGTAGCGCTCAAAACGCATCTGATCGTTGCCGCGGCCGGTGGCGCCATGAACGAGAACCGTGCAACCAGCCTTCTTCATCGCCGGAAGAAGTTTCTGAACCGTGACCGCGCGGGCGATGCCCGTCGAGTTCCAGTAGCCGCCGTCGTACATCG
>CALYTX010000102.1 GCA_945487985.1 uncultured Verrucomicrobiota bacterium
TAAGCAGATGTACCTCAACGCCTACTATGGCAAGGATGTCGCCGTCTGATCCGTCGGATGAATGCTAACAGGCGAGCCTCGGCAAGAAATTGTCGGGGCTCGAGTTTTTGCATGTTAGTCGGCTGCAACTTTCACCGGCATCTTGCGCGCCCTGCGGGGATTTGAGATAATCAGAGTTATGACCAAGCCCAAGATTACGATATGCATGGGAAGTTCCTGTTTCGCTCGTGGAAACGAACGAAATTTGGCCTGCTGCGAGAATTTTCTGTCCGAGCGAGGTCTGCAGGACGATGTGGATCTTGAATTGTCCGGCAGTCTTTGCACGGGCAATTGCGCCGATGGGCCGATTGTTATCGTCGACGGGCGAGTCTACACGCGTGTAGACCAGGGAGTTATGGGCGACATTCTGGACGGGTTGTTTCCCAGGAGCGCGTCATGAACAGTCCGGTATACACGATTCCAAACGCGTGCCAGGACTGCTACAAGTGCGTCCGTCACTGCCCCGTCAAGGCGATTCGCATAGAAAATGGTTCTGCGACCGTTATCCCGGAGTATTGCGTCGCCTGCGGCGAATGTGTCAAGGTTTGCCCGGTCCATGCGAAGAAGATTCGCAGCGATCTGGCGCGCCTGCGCAAGCTTCTGGAATCTGGCGATAGGCTCTACGCTTCAATCGCGCCGAGTTTCGCTGGCTATTTCAAGGGACTGTCCATCGAGCGTCTCGCCGGTGCGTTGCTGAAAGCGGGGTTTGCTGGCGTGTCCGAAACCGCCCATGGCGCCGAATCGGTATCGGCGCATGTGAATCGTCTGCTTGCTGAATCGCCGCGTACTTCCGTGATGATATCTTCGGCTTGCCCCGCCTGCGTGGATTTCATTCGCAAGTACATGCCGGAATGGACCGATCGCATTTCGCCGCTTCCATCGCCTGTCCGTGCCCATGCGAAACTTTTGCAGGAACGGTACGGCAAGGACATCAAGGTCGTCTTCTTCGGTCCCTGCGCGGCGAAGAAGAACGAGTCGGACCGTGCGCCCGAGGAGCTGGCGCTGGCGGTTACCTTCCCGTCGCTCGAGCAGTATTTTGAGGAGTCGGGCATAGACCCCGCATGCTGCAAGGAGGAGTCGCTTGCGCTCGGCCCGGCTTCGGAAGGGCGTTTCTATTCGATTGAAGGCGGCATGAACGATACGTTGCGCGATGGCTCCGACCGTGTGCGCTACATCGCCGTTTCCGGTCTTGACGGCCTTCGCCGCCTGCTTTCGACAACGCCGCCGCCGAAGCAGTCGGATGCCAGGCCGGTCTTCATCGAATGCCTTGCCTGTCCCGGTGGCTGCGTGAACGGTCCCGCGATGAAGGCGGGCGCTTCGACGTTGGCGACGCTGCTGGCGACGGACGCAACCGCGCCCATTCGCGCTTCGGACGCTGCAACGCACTGCGGCGGCGTCTCCTACCGTTCGGAGCTCTTGCCGGAGAGCGATCATAGCGAAATTGCGATTGCGGAGGCGCTCGCGAGCATCGGCAAGTATTCCAAGGTCGATGAAGTCAACTGCGGGGCGTGTGGTTACGAGTCCTGTCGCGCCTTTGCGCGCGCGATGCTCGACGGCAAAGCCGAGGTTGATATGTGCCATACTTATCTTAAGCGCAATTTCAAACGGACTTCGAATGCGCTTATCAAGTACATCCCCGCCGGGGTGGTGTTGATTGGGCCGGCCGGTTCGATTCTTGAATGCAACCGCCAGTTTGCCGAACTCGTCGGCGCGCGCGAGGAGTTCGATGCTCTTGGCGGCTCGCTGGAGGGGATGAATATTGGCGTGCTGCTGCCGGAATACGCTTCGCTCTTCAACGGCGCGCTTGAGCACGGTAGCGAGGTCGAGAAATTCCGTCAGCCGCTCAAAAACCGGCTCATTAACATCAGCGTCTTCTCGATTGCCAAGGGCGAGTCTGCCGGCGCGGTTTTGCAGGATGTAACAAAGAACGAGTTTCAGCGCGAGCAGATCGCCGCGAAGGCGCGCGACGTGATCCAGCAGAACGTCAAGACGGTTCAGGAGGTTGCCCGCCTTTTCGGCGAACACATTGCCGAGACGGAAATCATGCTGAACGAGATAGCTGGCACCTACGAATCAAAGACGGTGGGCGTGAGTTATAACGGTGGCGACAGCGAAGATTATCTGAACGGATAATGCACGAGTTGTTCATCGAGATGGAATGTTCGCAGTTCACGAAGACGGGTCAGGCCGCCTGCGGGGATGACGTACGCTTTCTGACGGTGGACAAGGAGAAACGCTACATCGCCGCGCTTTCGGACGGACTCGGTAGCGGTGTGAAGGCGCACGTGCTTTCGACTATGACGACAACGATGGCGCTTCGCTTTCTACAGTCGAACCTGCCGACATTGGAGTCGGTCGAGATCATCATGGATTCGCTGCCAGTGTGCGAGGTTCGCAAGATCAGCTATGCGACATTCACGCTCTTCGATTTCGCCCTCGGCGGACGCGCCAGGATTCTCGAGATGGGCAATCCCGGCTACATTCACTTGCGCGGGACGGAGGAGATCGGGCCTGTCAGCGAGCGCAAGGTGCAGAGCGAGCACTGGCCTGACCGCGGCGTTCGCGAGTGCGATGCCGATCTTCGTGCCGGCGACCGTATTATTTTCTGTTCCGACGGAGTCACGCAGGCGGGTCTCGGGGAACGCCGCGATATGAAACTTGGCTGGCGTCGAAGCGGGGTCCTGAAATTCGCGCAGGAGAAAATCGCCGCCGATCCCGAGATTTCGGCCCTGGATCTGTCGCGCCAAATCGCCAGTACCTCCGTCGGCATCACGAAGGGCGTCTGCCGCGACGATGTTTCGTGCGTCGTCATCTATCTGCGCAAGCCGCGGGTAATGCGCATCCTGTCCGGACCGCCGTTCCGCAGGGAGAACGACGCGGAATATGCCCGCCAGGCAAATCTCGGCGAGGACCATGTGGTTATTTGTGGCGGGACGACGGTGAACATCATCGAACGCGAGTTGGGGGCGGCCGTCAAGATTTCGCTGGCGGATATGCGCGAAGCCGGAGCGCTTCCGCCGATTGGCAGGGTTGCTGGCGTGGGCATCGCGACTGAAGGGATCCTCACGCTGGGACGCGTTCTGTCGGCATTGGAGGAAGGCCGCCCAATCAACGGGGAGCCGGCGGCGGCGCGAGCGATTCTCGCGCGCATGATGCGCCACGACCGCATCGAGTTCGTCGTCGGCACCAAGGTCAATGAATGCCACCAAGATCCGAACCTGCCGCAGGAGCTGGAGCTTCGCCGCAGTGTGGTTCGCCGCATCGCGTCGCTGCTTGAAAGGAATTATCGCAAGACGGTCAAAATCGACTACTATTGAAAAGGGGGAAAGGCGCATGGAGAAAATCAAAGTTGAAATCTGTTGCGGAACGGCCTGCTATCTGCTGGGCGCAACCCGTCTCATGGGAATTGAGCAGAACTTGTCCAAAGAGATGAAGGACAGGGTTGAATTCGAGGTGAAGCCTTGCCTCGGCCTGTGCAATGACGAGCGCCTTGGCGGCTCGCCTTACGTCCGCATCAACGGTTCGGAGGTGCTGGCGAATGCAACTCCCGATATGGTAATCTCTCGCGTGAACGAGCTTCTTGGAAGGGAGGAGGTGTAAGATGAATCTGGCAGCCCAGTATATTCGGCGCGAATTGGCGATCCGTCTCGTGCGTGCTTTTGACGCGAACAAGCTCGATCGGGAGATAGACGCGATTCCGATCAAGCTGCGTCCGAAGAACGAGCCGAGTTCGCGATGCTGCATCTATCACGACCGCGCAGTTCTCAAATATCGCTTGATGGCGCTTTTGGGGTATTCGATCGAAGACGAGTCGGATGAAACGAAGACGCTTTCCTCCTATCTCGAAGATGTCATTCGCGAAGTCTCCGAGGGCAAGGACCCTTATGCTGGGCTCGAGCACAAGATGGCTCCGCTTTCCGTGTGCGGTCCGGCCTGCTCGGGCTGTCCGGACGCCAAGGTTGTTTCGACCGACAACTGCCGCGGATGTTTTGCGCGTCCGTGTATGTACAACTGCCCGAAGAAAGCAATCTCGATTGTGGGCGGACGCAGCGTGATCGATCAGTCGCTCTGCATCAAGTGCGGCAAGTGCGTGACGGCGTGTCCGTATCACGCGATTGTCAAGACCTCCGTTCCCTGCGAGGACGCCTGCCCCGTGGGAGCAATCAGGAAGAACGAGTTCGGCGTTGCGCAAATCAACTTCGAGAAATGCATATTTTGCGGAAAGTGCTTTAACCAGTGCCCGTTCGGCGCGGTGATGGAGCGCTCCCAACTGATGCAGATACTCCTCGCGATGAAGCGCGGCGAAAAGCTGGTCGCCATGGTCGCCCCGGCCGCGGCGAAGCAGTTCCCCGGCACGATTGAACAGTTGCTGAGCGCGTGCAAAAAGGCAGGCTTCGCCGAGGTGATGGAAGTTGCTCTCGGCGCCGAGAAAACCACCCGCCACGAGACGGCTGAATTCGTCGAGCGCTACTCGAAAGACCCGAAGATGATAATGACGACGAGTTGTTGTCCGGCCTGGGTCAACCTCGTGGCCAAGCACATGCCCGAGCACATTGAGAAAGTCTCGCTTACGCCCAGTCCGATGGTCTATTCGCGCGAGATTATGAAGGAAAAAGATCCGTCGCTCAAGACGGTCTTCATCGGGCCTTGTGTAGCCAAACGTTCTGAGGCCCGGCGCAAGGATGTCGACTTCGTTATGTCCTTCGAGGAGCTTGGCGCGATTCTCGCCGCGCGCAATATTGACGTGATGAGTTGCGAGGCCTATCCGCTGGAGCGCCCCGCAGAGGCAACAGCCCGTAACTATTCGCATAGCTGCGGCGTGACGGAGGCGGTTATTGCCGAGGCAATGGGCAAGGACCCGGGCTTCAAACTCAATTCGAAGCAGATAAACGGCATCGACAAAAAGTCGATTATGATGATTCGCATGCATCTGGCCGGCAAGATACCAACGAATTTCCTTGAAGTCATGGCTTGCCCGGGCGGCTGCGAGAACGGCCCCTGCTCGATGCGTTAAAGGTATGGACTATTGGTCCATTGCCAGGCTCGTCTGGCCGCTTGCGCTCGGGATGGCCAATAACGCGGTGATGCAGTTCATCGACCGCGCTTATCTGGCCAATGAGTCGATGCGCGCGCTGGAGGCGGTTATGCCCGCGTCGGCGCTGGCCTGGGCGTTCCTCGGTTTCTTCCAGGCCGTTGTCGGGTATTGCGGAGTGTTCGTGGCTCAAAGCCATGGAGCCGGCGATGAGGCCGGCGCGCGGCGTTGTTTCGCCGCGGGCGAGTGGACTGCGCTGGTTTCTGCGGCGCTGTTGCTGCCGCTCGCGTGGGCTGGAGAGGCTTTTTTCTCGCTGTTCGCGCCCGTAGCAGAGCTAATCCCGCTCGAATGCGCCTATTACCGCGTGGTGATGGCCGGGGGATTCTTCTTGGTTTCCCAGACTGCCTCCTCGGCGTAGCTGAC
>CALYTX010000103.1 GCA_945487985.1 uncultured Verrucomicrobiota bacterium
GCCAACCATCGGCGTTGAATTCCCGGCTTGAGCAGCCTTACTTCCGCGAGAGGGCGAAAAAAGGGGAACTCCAGACCCCTCCAGTTTGAAAACCCAACTTTGAATTTGCTATAATACTCATAACCTTGAAAATTCTGTTCCTCTTCATTGATGGCCTCGGGCTGTGTCCGAGCTCGTATGACAACCCGGTCAACACCGAGGTTTGTCCGATGCTTTGCTCGCTAATCCAGAACCACTGTCGGCCTATTGATGCGTGTTTGGGGGTGCCGGGTATTCCGCAGTCGGCAACGGGTCAGGCGACAATGTTCACGGGCCGGAATTGTTCGCAAGCGATGGGCAAGCATTGCGAAGGCTTTCCGAGTCCGGCGCTCAGAGCCATTATTGAGCAAGACAATCTTTTTCTCCAACTCAAGGCTCGGGGAAAGAAAGTTCGTTTTGCTGATGCGTATTTGGTCGATTCGCCCAAAGATTTAGTCGATCGTCGCTTCAAGTCGGTAACTACGGTAATGGCGTTGACGACGCCCGAGGTTATTCTGACGGTGGAGGATTTGTTTGAAGATCGGGCGCTGATGCAGGATTTGACGCGCGAAACGATTCAAGACCGCTATCCTGACGTGCGCATAATTCCGCCCCAGCGCGCGGCCGAACATCTTTTTGCCATTGCCGGCGAAAACGATTTCACGCTCTACGAATTTTTCCAGACGGATGTTTCTGGCCATTCGATGGACTATGCGCGCGCGTGCGCCGTTCTGAAAACCTACGACCGTTTTCTCGCGGCGTTGACGCGGTTCACACGGGCGGCGGGGATTACGCTTTGCATAACTTCCGACCACGGTAACATTGAAAGCATGAATGAACGCGGCCACACGGTCAATCCCGTGCCTTTTATCGCCTACGGTCCGAAGGAGGCGGCCATCCGCGAGCGGATTGCTTCGCTGTGCGATGTGACGCCGGCCATGCTTGCGGCATTCGATTCATTGTGATAAAATTTCTGCGACGGCGCAGGGATTGAACGAAATCTAAAGCGACAGTAAATCCAACCTATTCATGTTAAGGAGATAAAGAATATGGCTTGTTCATGTGGCAAGGCTAAGTGCTCATGCGATAATGAATTTATTGCGCCGATGTCGGCTTTGTGGGAAATATATGGAGGAATCGGCGAGAAGGCAGACATTGTGGCCATTGCCTGGGAGCGCGAAGACGGCAAGGTCTATCGCTACGATCTTCCGATTCCGCAGAATCTCGACACTAAAGACGCCAAGTACGTCTCCTATGTGGTAGAGCGCATCGCCAAATTTATCGTGTGGTCCGCCGGCGGTTGGAAACTTTATCTTGCCGGACCCGACAAAGTGGTGCGTCCGGTTGCGAAAGCCTATACGAAAAACGGGGCGCGCGCCTTTGATTACGATTTCTTCACCTCTATTTACGGTCGCAAGGTCGAGACGGCCGTCGTGCCACTCAAAGACGTGCCCGAGATGAATGAATCGCCCGCGCTCGTCAAGACGGTTGCCGACGGATGCCGTATCGGTTTCGATCTTGGCGCGTCGGATTTCAAGATTTCCGCGCTCAACAACGGCAAGGTCGTCTTCTCGAAGGAATTTCCGTGGGACCCCGTTGTGCAGAGCGACCCCGAATACCACTACAGCAAATTGACTGCGGGGCTCAAAGAGGCCGCTGCCTCGCTGCCGCGCGTGGACGCCATTGGCGGCTCGACCGCCGGAACGCTGGTGGGACAGAAAATGGGCATCGCCTCGCTGTTCCGCGCCGTCAAGGCCAAGAATCCCAAAAAGTTTGAAGTGGCGCAGAACATGTTCTTCCGCATTGAAAAGGACTGGGGCGTTCCTTTCGCGATCTACAACGACGGCGACGTGACCGCGCTTGCCGGCATGATTACGATGAACAAGAAAGGCATACTCGGCGTTGCGATGGGATCGTCCGAGGCGGTAGGCTACGTGGATATGAAAGGCCGCATGACTGGGCGTATTTCCGAGCTCGCCTTCGCGCCGGTCGATTTCAACCCGGCCGCGCCCAAATGCGAATGGTCGCTCGATGCGGGCGTGGGCGCGATGGCGTTTTCGCAGCAGGCGGTCAATTGGCTTGCGCAGAAGTACGGCTTTAAGTTCCCCAAAGCGATGAAACTGCCCGAAAGGCTCAAGGTTGTGCAGGCGGCGATGGAAAAGGGCGACGACCGTGCGCTCAAAGTCTATATCCAGATTGGTCGGTTCCTCGCGCATGCCATTCCCTGGTACAACGAATTCTACGATTACGAGAATATGATGATTCTCGGGCGCGTCACTTCCGGACTTGGCGGTTCGGTTATTCTCGAAACGGCCAAGACGGTGCTCAAAGACGTCTACCCCGAATGGGCCGAGAAAATCGACATCTTCATGCCCGATGAAAAGGCGCGCCGGCTCGGGCAGTCGGTTGCCGCCGCGCAAATTCCCGTTATCAAGAAGGGCAGGAAATAAAGGCATGAGCAAACGAGAGTATTCGCAGGAAGAACTTGCCGCCGCGCTCGCGTCGATGGGCGTGAGCGACCAGACCGATGTTCGTCGTTACGGTTCGGGACACATCAATGATACGTTCAAGGTGGAAACGAAGCGCGGCGTTCGGTATATTCTCCAGCGGGTCAACACCGATATTTTCGATGTGGCGTTGCTGAAGAATAACATTATTCGCGTGACGCAATTTCTCAAGGCAAAAGGGGTGAAGTCGCTCGAAGTGCTGGGTTACGAAAACCCGTGGCGGCTTTATGCGTTTCTCGAGGGCTACACCTCGCGCGACGTAGTTGAAGATCCGCGCCAAGCCTATGATGTCGCGCGCGCATTCGCGAAATTCCAGAACGATTGCGCCGACATTCCCGAGCCGCGGCTCGAAGACATCATTCCGAAGTTCCACGATACGCCCGACCGGCTGCGCCAGCTTGACGAAGCCATGGCGGTGAACTATCAAGGGCGGCTGGCAAAGGTTGCCGCCGAGCTTGAGTTCGTCGACTCGTGGCGGCCCAATGCGTCGCGCATCGTCGAGATGATGGCCAAAGGAGAAATTCCCGAGCGCGTAACGCATAACGATACGAAAATCAACAATGTGCTCGTGGCCGGCGACGGAACCGCGGTCGTCATTGATTTAGATACGACGATGCCCGGCAGCGCGCTCTACGATTTCGGCGACATGGTCCGCACCTCGACCGCCTCGGCCGCGGAAGATGAAAAGGATCTTTCCCGGGTCTATTCGAAGAAGGAATACTTCGAGGCGTTGGTGAAGGGCTATCTCGAAGGCGCCAAATTTCTCAATGAAGCCGAAAAGGCCAATCTCGCATTCTCCGGACGGCTTTCGACTTTCGAGGTTGGAATTCGTTTCCTCGCCGATTATCTGAAGGGCGATACTTATTTCCATACGGCTTACGACGATCACAATCTCGTGCGCGCCCGCACCCAGTTCAAGATGGTGCAGTCGATGGAAGCGCAGGCGGAAGAATACGAAGCGATTGTGAGAAAGTATATTTGAGGTGAAAACGCAAATTCTGCCTTCGCTGCTCGCGGCCGACTACGGCTCGTTGGCCGACGAAATTCGCCGTGCCGAAGATTCGCTTGCGGACGCGTTGCATATCGATATTATGGATCCCGGCTTTGTGCCCAACCTTTCCTTCGGACCCGACGTGGTCGCGCTCTGCCGGAAGGTCGCGCCCGGGTTTTACCGCAATGTGCATTTGATGATGCGTCGCCCCGACCTGTATCTCGAGCCGTTCGCCGCCGCCGGCGCGCAAACGCTGCAGCTGCATATCGAGGCCGATTGCGATTTGCACCGCACTCTTAAGCGCGTGCGCGAACTGGGGGTGAAGCCGGCGATTGTGCTCAATCCCGAAACGCCCGTCGAAATTCTGCGTCCCTATATCGGCGAAGTTCAAGAAATCCTGGTGATGACGGTCCATCCCGGCTATGGCGGACAGAAATTCATCGCCGATTGTCTGCCGAAGATCTCTTGGCTGCGCGAGCGCGCTCCCGATCTCGATATTATGATCGACGGCGGCGGCAATGAAACCACAATTCCGCAGGCCGCCCGCGCGGGCGCCAACCAATTCGTGGCCGGCAGTTATCTGTTCCGTCAGAACGATATGCGCGCGGCGGTGGCGGACTTGCGCGCGCGGATCAGCGCTTGCGCCCGAACCGAAGTCTGAGCGCGATTTTTACCGATTCCACGGCGATGCCCGCCGTGATTTTCGAATAGCCGGCGGCGCGCTCGGCGAAGCGTATTGGTATTTCCGCAATTTTACAGCCGCGCTTCCAGGCGCGGTGATTCATCTCGAGCTGGAAGGAATAGCCGGCCGATTCCACCGAGTCGAGGTCGAGCGCGAGAAGGGTATCACGCCGCCAGCAACGAAAGCCGCCGGTGGGGTCTTTGATCGGCATGCCGGTTACGGTGCGGATGAAGATTCCTCCGAGCCGCGAAATCAGCCGTCGCTTGAAGGGCCAACCCGGAGTAGAGCCGCCTTTTACATAGCGCGAGCCGATGACGAGGTCGGCCGAGTCGGCGGCGGCGACAAGCCGGACGATATCGGCCGGATCGTGCGAAAAATCGGCGTCCATCTGCACGATGAAATCGGCTCCCATTTCAAGCGCGCGTTTGAAGCCGGCCACGTATGCGCGGCCCAATCCTTCCTTGTTGGGACGGTGCAGGCAGCCGATGCGCTGGTCTTCGGCGGACAGCCGGTCGATAAGTTCTCCGGTGCCGTCCGGCGAATTGTCGTCGACGAAAAGAATTTCGCTTACGGCTGCGGTGGACAACACGGCCCGCGCGAAAGCTTCGACGTTTTCCTTTTCGTTGTAGGTAGGAATAACCGCGATGGTTTTCATTGGCGTGGCCTTATTAATCGCGGCGGATTTCGCGGCAGAATTCGAAAAGCCGCGCCGGTTCCATCATCCGGCCCACGCCAGTGGCGGCGCAAGCCAGTTCGCCGTCGCCGGGCGGGGCGATGAGCACGCCACGCGCGCGCAGCACCTCGAGGTTTTCCTGCGTGGATGCATTTTCCCACATCCCCGAGTTCATCGCCGGCGCGATGACGATGGGCGAACGAGCGGCGAGCAGTGTCGCGGCAAGCAGATTGTCCGCCAGCCCAAACCGCATCTTGGCTATCGTGTTGGCGCTCGCCGGCGCGACGACGACGAGGTCGGCCGATTCGGCAAGCGAAATGTGCCCCGGTTTCCACTGCGCCGGCGCGGCGAACTGGTCGACGGACACGGGGTTGCGCGAAAGCGTCTGGAAGGTGAGCGGCTGCACGAACTGGCAGGCGGCCGGGGTCATGATCGTATGCACGTCGTCGCCGTTTTTCACGAAAAGGCGCACGAGTTCCGCCGCCTTGTAGGCGGCGATCGAACCGGTAATGCCAAGAACGATTTTTCTCATGTAGCGCATTATATCAAAAGTACTCGGTCAGTCAACACCGCTAGCGCGGTCTTGACCGACCTCGGCATCTGAGC
>CALYTX010000104.1 GCA_945487985.1 uncultured Verrucomicrobiota bacterium
ATCGATTTGTGGTCGGCGGTTGATGATACTGGTACTTGTGTATCTGCGGGGGAGGTTGTCTGGTTCGCCCCTGACATTGATTTTCGCGCCTGTTCAAGAACCGACGTTGTTTTGCCGCCAACGACGGCTCCACCCGATATTGGTGGAGATTATGTAGTTTATAGTGTCCGCGCTTTATTGCGGTCGTAAGTTTTCCTTCAAGACGTTTTGTCGTGCGGATTGCCGGGTGGCTTGCCGCATGTATTGTTTTACTATGTCTTTGAAAGGAAAGCATGAAAAATTTATTCAATATTATTCTCGCGCACCCGAAACTGGTACTCGCGGTCGCACTTGTTTGTGCGGCGGTCGGGTGGCGCGTGGGGAAGACGCCTCCAGTGGACGTCTTTCCCGAAATTCGCGAGGCACGTGTTGTGGTACAGGTCGAAGCTGGCGGCTTGACTGCCGAGGAGGTCGAGCAGCGCGTCACGATTCCGATTGAGGCCGTGATGAACGGCATTCCAGGCGTCCGCAAGGTGCGATCCAGCTCTGGTGGTGGTCTCGCGTTCGTTTGGGTCGAATTTGACTGGGACACAGATCTCATGCAGGCGCGCTACAGCGTCTTTGAGCGCTTGGCGTCAGTCCGTGAATCGTTGCCCGAGGAGGTGCGTGCCGAAATTGCCCCTATAGTCTCGATTACAGGTGAGATTATGCTTGTCGCTCTGACCTGTCCGAACGGGGAGGTTTCGCCGCTTGCATTGCGCGAAATGGGTGAATTCGATCTTCGGACGCGGCTGTTGGGCGTGCCCGGCGTTGGAGAAGTAGTAGTGGTCGGAGGGCGTTTGCCTGAATATCAAGTGCTCACAACTCCGGAAAAACTCGCCCAATATGGGCTTGCCCTCTTGGATGTAGTCGCGGCTGCATCATCGAGTCGGACGTTGGCAAGTGCGGGTTATTTACCTCATTTCATGGGCGAGGAGATACCGCTTCGTCAAGTTGCACGAGCTGATTCACTTGAGACACTGAAGCGAGTAAAATTGCCGACGCGCGCGGCGGAACCGTTGCGGCTTGGAGATGTAGCTTCGGTTGGCCTTGGCGGAGCTCCGCGTCGAGGCAGTGCGAGCTTCGGTGGCCAGCCGGCGGTTCTTCTCTCCGTGCAGAAAGCACCTGGAGGGAATACGCTTGAATTGACCAAGCAGCTCGACGCGATTTTGGACGAGTTTGAGGTCGCGCACAAGTCCGTTGGAATTGAGGTGCATCGCGAGGCATACCGTCAAGCGGATTTCATAGGTCTGTCAATTGACGAAGGTCGCAGTATCATTCGTGACGCCGTGTTGATTGTCATCCTGGTGCTGGGATTGACGTTGTTGAAGTTCCGGACTGTTCTTATCACACTTGTGACAATGCCGCTTTCAGTACTGGTTGGGCTGGCGCTTTTCCCGTGCTTTGGGCTCGGCATCAATGTGATGACGTTGGGTGGTTTGGCTGTAGGCATCGGCGATATTGTCGATAGCGCGATAATCTTTGTCGAAATCATCTGGCGGCGGCTTAGAGAGAATGCCGCATTGTCTGACGAGAGACGCCGTTCCGAGATGGAAGTGGTCGGTTCGGCCGTTCGCGAAGTAATGCCATCGGTTCTGTTCTCGACAACGATTATATTTCTTGTCTTTGTTCCGCTTTTGATGCTGACGGGGCTTGAAAGCCGGTTCTTTGCGCCTCTCGCACAGTCCTATCTGTTAGTTTTCGGCATATCGTTTGCCGTGGCAGTTGCAGTGGTTCCGGCATTGTCGGTTCTCTTGTGGCGAACAGGAAAGACTAAGCCACGGCCACAGTCGATAGCTACAGGTCGAGGAGGGGAATCCATTGTCGCTCGCGGACTAAAAGCGGCTTACCGGCCAATTCTTCTCGTCTGTCTCAAATATCCAAAGACGCTGTGTTCAGTCATGGTGCTCGCTCTTGCGGGAATGATTTACATGGCCTCGGGTTTCGGTGCGAGCTTTATCCAATCGTTCCATGAGGATGCTTTTACGGTCATTGTCTCGGCACCACCTGGAACCTCTTTAGACGAGACGGAACGCCTTGCCGACAACGCGGCAGAGACAATTGGCGCAATTCCCGGCGTCATCTCGGTTCTTCGCCGCACGGGACGCGCCGAGCGCGATCAGCACGCGGAACCGCCATCTGTGTCGGAATTGGTGGTGCGCGTGGATATGAAGGCGAACGCCAATGATATTCGCAAGTCGATTCGCACAAAGCTCGGGATTATTCCTGGAATTTCGACGATGGTCGGCTATCCGATTGCCCACCGCATCAGTGCGGCGCTATCCGGAACCGAGGCGGAACTGGCCATTAATGTGGTCGGGGAGGACTTGGCTGTTCTTCGCGACGTGGCGAAGAAGGTGAAGGAAATTCTCGAGAAGCTTCCTATCGTTGCCGATGTTCGAGCCAATCGCGAGATTTTAGTGACGACATATCGCGTGGACTATGATCTTGAAGCGTTGGCCGAAGCCGATTTGACGCTACAAGAAGCGGGCGAACAGGTTTCGGCCGCTTTCAACGGCAAGGTAGTCGGAACGGTGCGTCAGGGGCTCAAGGCGCGTGATATCGTCGTTAGGCTCGATCCTGAAGGTGGCGAACTGACGCCGGAGACGCTCAAAGCCTTTATGCTCTCATCCTCGACCGGTAAGTATCGCCGTCTTGAAGAGGTTGCCCATGTTTACCGTGAGGAGGCGTCAAATCTGATTATTCGTGAACAGACGCGGCGAAAAGCGTTGATTACCTGCAATGCCGCAGCCGACTCTGATACTGGCACGCTCGTCAAGACGCTTCGAGAGGCTATAGAGCCGACGATTCGCGCAGCAGGCTGTACCGTATCCTATGGCGGGAGCTATGAGGCCCGTCAGAGTGCCGGTCGCCGTTTGGCGCTGATGGGGATTGCCTTGATAGGTGTTATCTTTTTGTTGCTGACGCTGGCCCTAAAGTCATCGCGCGCTGCGGCAATTGTGATGCTGAATGTGCCGCTATCGCTGATTGGCGGTATCGTCGCGGTTTGGATGACGAATCCTGTACTTTCTGTCGCCTCGCTTGTCGGCTTTGTGACGGTTGTGGGCTTTGTGCTCAGGAACGGACTTTTGCTTGTGAACCGTTATCGGGAGCTGGAGGAAAGCGGGCTGTCACGACATGAAGCCATAGTCAAAGGCTCATGCGAGCGAATGATGCCGATTCTGATGACGTCGCTTACGACGATTCTTGGGCTTGTTCCAATCGTCATGGCCGCCGACAAGCCAGGCGGTGAACTGCTGGCACCGCTGGCGATTGTCCAGTTTGGCGGTTTGCTTTCGGCATCCGTGCTTAATATGCTTGTCTTGCCCGCAGTTGTTTCGCTATGCGGCAGAAGCTCGCCTCTCGCGCGCCCAGTCACTGTCGTGACGCTGTTGTTGGTCGCTGGATTGTGGGGCTGCCGCAGTTACGAGGCGCGCACATTGGACTTTGCGCACGAAATGACCGCATGGAATGACGCAGGGGCGAATGTAAAGCTCGAAACGCAGAAAGATGCCGAGAAGCTTGCGCTCGTTGCGAATCCGGAAATCAACCGGCTCCGTCTCAAAGCCTTGCGCAGAAAGGAGGAAGCGAAAGATGTCGGTTGGTGGGACGACCCTGAATTGGATTTCGATTTTCTGCGCATCTTGAAGGCGGATGACTATCCTAATCTCTTTGGAGGGAAACTCTCTTTTACCGTGCCGCTTTCAGGAGTTCCCAGACTTGAGGCTCGTGCGGCGGAGCTTTACGCCGAAGAAGAAGTGCTGTCTCTCCGTGCGGCCGAGCGTCGACTTTGTGTTGACGTTAGGACTGCGGCAATCCGTTGGATGGCTGCGGCGCGGCGCGAGGAGACGCTTCGCACAATGCAGGATGACGCGGCGGTGACCAACGCCTTCGCCTGTGCAGTGCGACTATTCGGCATGGGGGAGGTCAATGAGGCAGATCTTTCGACGGCCCGCCGCAGACGACATGATCGTTCGCATGCCTTGCGCAATGCGGAATTGGCGACATTCGAGGCGAAGACGGCGTTTTGCCGATTGCTCGGAGTCTCGCCAACGGCGAATGTCACTTTATCTTTTGACGTGTGGTCCGAGGAAGAACCGATTGCTATCGCCATGCCAGAAGAACTGACAAGACACGAGGCAGTTCGTGCGGCTCTTGTCCGTCTGGAGAGGAAGGAGGCTGCATTTCATGCGGAAGTCAGGCGGCAGTATCCGAATCTGACCCTGGGACCAGCATACGAGCGTGAAGACAACCTCGACAGGGTTGGTTTTGTCGCTAGTCTGACGCTCCCGCTTTGGAACCGTAATCGCAAGGCTATCGCCCAAAGTGAGACGGAGCGAGATTTGGCTTACCGCAATGCACTGGATGTCTGGAAAGAGCTTGTTTGGAATTCGGTGATGTGCGCCCGCCGCTATCGCCAATTGTCCAAACATATGACGCCTGAAGGACTCGATCGCGGGGCTGTTGACAGATTGCATGGCACAGGCGAACTCACGGATATCGCCTACCTCGCCGTCTGCGACGAGATCCTCGAGTCAAAATTGGAAGAAATAACTTGGCGCGAGCAGATGCTGATTTCGCGCAATGAACTCACTTATTACACCATTGAAAAGTAAGGAATAAATATCCATGAATACAACTACGAAAACTTTGTTTGCGGTGACGGCACTATTTTCATGTGTCATTGTCGCCCAAGCGTCTGATCACAATCACGATCACACAACCCATTCCCCGGTAGGGCGCGATGACCATAGCGCGTCGGATTCGTTTCCGGTAGGGTCATGCGTCTCGCGTGACCACGATTCGCACACGGCCCACGCCCCAAATGAAGAAAACCATCTCCATGGACCCGAGGTCGAGGTTAGCGTCAGCGCTCAAAAGCTAATAGGGATCAAGACCGTCCGCGTTTCTGAACGGCAACTTGATGAAAGTATAGATCTCTGGGGACGCTTCGACTTGTCGCCTTCCGCTCGCACCGCAGCCGTGTCGCCAGTTCAAGGGGTGGTTTCATTGAAGGTTCGATACCATCAGGAGATCCGCAAGGGTGATACGCTCTTCACGGTCTCTTCGCCGGAACTGCGTGCGCGTTCGGCAGAGATCAAGATCCTCGAAACGCGGCTTGCGGGATTCGTCAAGAATGGGGCTAAGAACGCATCCTTAGCTGCCGAACTCGAGCTGCGCCGGGCTGAACGCGCCGCGCTCGTAGGTTCGGCACTCGAGGTAGATGGCGTTATCGCGGTGAAAGCGATTGCAGATGGTATTGTTACGGAACTGGCTGTGGCTGAGGGCGGAACCGTCGAGAAGGGCGGAACCGTGGTCGGACTTGTCAATCCGCAGGATCTCTGCTTCAAGGCGCAAGTTCCCCCAAGCGACCGCCTGCGGTTATCAAACGGACTCCCTGTCGACATCGATGGACTCAAGGGGCGTCTCGAACTTGGCACCGTCAATCC
>CALYTX010000105.1 GCA_945487985.1 uncultured Verrucomicrobiota bacterium
TTCGGCATCAACTCGTAGTCCGCGAGCGGATACTTCGTGCCCGTCTCCTGGTCGGTGATGACCGCAAAAGGCGTCACTTCCGAACCTGTACCCGCAGAGGTCGGGATGGCGATGAACTTCGCCTTTTCGCCCATCTTCGGGAAGGTATAGGCGCGCTTGCGGATATCCATGAAGCGCATCGCCATATCCAAGAAGTCGCATTCGGGGTGCTCGTAGAGAACCCACATGATCTTGCCGGCGTCCATCGCCGAACCGCCGCCGACAGCCACAATGCAGTCCGGCTTGAACTCGGCCATGAGCCGTGCGCCATCTTGGGCGCAGGCAATCGTCGGATCCGGGGCAACATTCGAGAATGTCGCCACCGCGCATCCCTGCTCCTCGAGACTCTTCTCAATCGGCTTGGTGTAGCCGTTGGCGTAGAGGAAGTAGTCGGTCACGATGAACACGCGCTTGCGGTTCCAGACTTCGCTGACCTCGCGGAGCGCGACGGGCAAGCAGCCCTTCTTGAGATAGACCTTTTCAGGCGCGCGGAACCACAGCATATTCTCTCTCCTAATCGCAACAGTCTTGACGTTGATAAGGTGCATCGCACCGACGTTCTGGGACACCGAGTTGCCGCCCCAGCTGCCGCAACCGAGCGTGAGCGACGGGGTGAGCTTGAAGTTGTAGATGTCGCCGATGCCGCCCTGCGACGACGGGGTGTTGACGAGGATTCGGCAAGTCTTCATCCGAGCCTGGAACTCTGCAAGCTTATCCTCGTTGTCGCGCTTTTGGAGGTAAATCGACGCTGTGTGGCCATAGCCGCCATCGGCAACGAGCTTCTCGGCCTTGTTGAGGGCGTCCGCAAAATCCTTCGAACGGTACATCGCAAGAATCGGCGAGAGCTTTTCATGAGCAAACGGCTCGGAGATCTCGACGGACTTAACCTCGCCGATGAGAATCTTCGCCTCTTCCGGAACCGTAAGGCCCGCGATTTTCGCAATCGTCGAGGCCTTCTGGCCAACAATCTTCGGGTTGACCGTCCCCGCCTCGGTAAGGATGATTTTGCGAACCGCATCGAGCTCCGCGGGCTTGAGGAAGTAGCAGCCGCGATACGCAAACTCCTTCTTGACCGCGTCGTAGATCTTATCATCGACGATGACGCTCTGTTCAGACGCGCAAATCATGCCGTTGTCGAACGTCTTCGAGTGGATAACGGAAGAAACAGAAAGCTTGATGTCGCAGGAAGCGTCCATAATGACTGGCGTGTTGCCCGGACCGACGCCGAGCGCCGGCTTGCCGGAGCTGTAGGCCGCCTTAACCATCGCCGGACCGCCAGTTGCGAGAATGCAGTCCGCTTCCTTCATAAGCATCTGCGTCGCGGCGATGGAGGGTTCGCGAATGCAGGCAATGATATCCTCGGGGGCGCCCGCCTTCACCGCGGCATTATAGACGACCATCGCGGCGTCGTACGTGCACTTCTTGGCGCGCGGATGGGGGCTGATGATGATGCCGTTGCGGGTTTTCAGGCAGATGAGCGCCTTGAAAATCGCCGTCGAAGTAGGGTTGGTAGTCGGGATTACCGCGCCGACGAGACCAACCGGCTCGGCAATCTTGCGGATGCCGAAGGCGGTGTCTTCTTCAATAACGCCGCACGTCTTCATATTCTTGTACGTATTGAAGATGTACTCGGCCGCATAGTGGTTCTTGATGACCTTGTCCTCGACGATGCCCATGCCGGTTTCGGCCACGGCGTCCTTCGCCAGCGGAATGCGCATATTGTTCGCCGCCAGAGCTGCCGCGCGGAAGATCTTGTCGACCTGCTCTTGAGTGTAGGCGGCGAATTTCTTCTGCGCCGCGCGCACCCTAACAATAAGTTCGGCGAATTCCTTCGCCTCCTTCTCCGCCGCGGCCTTGGCCGCCGCTCCATCCGCCGCCGCCGCGGGCTTGGCCGCAGGAGCCTTCTTCTGGGTCGTCTTTGCCATAGTATTTCTCTCTTTGCTGTAGACTTCCGTTCCGGACGAACCACTCGTCCAGGACACGGCGAATAGTATACGATAATTTTATATCGTATGTCAACTACCGATATTTCAGTATCAATATTTTTTTATCAACTATCGTTCTTCGACGATGGTCAGGCGGCATGCCCTTCTCTAAGCAAAAAATTCAGGGCTGCCCGTTTTCTTCAACTTCTGGGCAGCGGGTGAACGAGGGTAGAGAGCAACTGGGCCGCGCATAGCGACAGCGGGGGTGAAAGGCGCATCCCGCAGGCCAATCCGTAGGCGCTGGCACGGTGCCGTCGATGTCCTGCAGGGGAGCGTCTTTGGGCGCGTCAAACCGCGGAACGGCGGCAATCAACCCCCGGGTATAAGGGTGACGGGGGTTTGCCAGCACCGCATCCGTTTTGCCGGCCTCGACGATTTCGCCTGCGTACATGACATTGACAAAAGCAGAATATCTCGAGACAAGCGCAAGATTGTGGGTGATGAACAGAACTGACATTCCGCGTTCGCCGGCGACCCGCTCCACAAGATCGAGAACATCCTTTTGCGTGGTTACATCAAGCGCCGTTGTCGGTTCGTCGGCGATAAGCAATTCGGGGTCGGCCGCCAGAGCCATGGCAATCATGGCGCGCTGCTGCTGTCCCCCGCTCATCTGGCATGGATATTTCCGCGCCGTATCAATGGGCAAGCCGACTGCCGCGAGCAACCGGGCAGTCTCCAGGCCTTTCGAGCGGCGCGAGAGCGTCCGCGGGAAGGCCTCCTCGATCTGTCCACCAATTCGCATCACGGGATTGAGCGACTGCATGGGATTTTGAAAGACGTAGGCTATGCGAGCGTCGACCACAAGCTTGCCGGAGATCTCGGCGCGGTCGACGAGTCCGCCGATAGCCATTGCGGTAAGCGATTTTCCGCATCCCGATTCGCCCACAAGCGCCACTCGCGAGTTCTCGCCAACATGCAGCGAGACGTCTCGCACTGGAACCGAAAGCCGTCCCCCGAGGCGAAACGCTACGCGCAGATGCTCGACTTCGACCGTCATTGCCTACGCCACGTCCCCATCGCGAGTTTCCCAGCCAGCCAATACAGTCCAGCGAGACCTGCAGCGCACAGGATGACCCAGGGCAGATTGTTCGCCGCGAGCTCTTTGCCGCGGAATACGATCTCGCGATATGTGAGATCGGCGGCGGTGCCCGCCAGCGCGAAGCCGGCAAGTGACAGCAGTGCCGTCCAGATTCCGGCGCCCAAGGCGGTAAAGACGGTAAAACTTCCGAGCGGCATGCGCGAAATTCCGGCAGGAATGGAGATAAGCTGTCGGATTACCGGAATCAAGCGGCAGACGAAAGTGGTCGCCGCGCCGTAGCGGTTGAAAAGATCGCAGGCGCGCGACAGCGCGATGGGCTTAATGAAAAAATATCTGCCGTAGCGTTCGAGAAACGGCTTGCCGAGCCAAACGCTCAGAAAATAGTTGGCATAAGCGCCGGCGAGCGAACCGGCAGTTCCCAGGGCGACAACCAGCAGCAGCGAAAGGCAAGCCGATTCGGTTCCCAGCTCCGTGCCTCCCGAAGGCAACATTCTGCCGGCCATAAAGCCGGCTGGGATCATCACGATTTCACTTGGAAACGGAATGAAGCTCGACTCCACGGCCATAAACAGGAAAATGAACGCCAGTTTCCAGACCGGCGAAAATGCGCATACAGCATCGAGACTTTCAACGAGAGCTTCAATCATAGTCAGCAGATATGATAAGGTTGCATAAAATCACGGCTCGCCTCGCCGCCGCCCTTCGTGTAGGCAGCAACTATCCTGCGTGCAAGCGCAAGATCGTCGGCAGAACGTGCGCCACCGACCAGCAACGCGCCAGGTCCAGGCAGATTGCCGGAATCGAAAAATTCGCCCAGCGCAGTTTCGCAGGCGAGAATCTCGTTCTCGCGCTGATCGCGTCCGACAATAAGTCCGGTACCGTCCGGCAGACGGAAATGCCGACCGACTGCCAGCAGCTCAACCAGCCTGCGGCTGCCGAGTCCTTCATGGTCGCGCAAATCCTTGAGCTTGCGTCCGTAGGCGGCCTCCGTGAGTTTACATCCGCCGGCCGGCGATGGATACTCGGTTATGCCAAACTGCGCAGCGAGCGCGATTTGGGCGTCTCGGCGGCGCCCCTGTAGCGATAGCAGTTTGGAACGGTCGAGACGCCCTTCCCGCTCGGGAATGGATGGTTCAAGCAGCAAGGCGGAAAGCGGACGTACCAGCCGTCCCTGCAAGGCCGCTTCCCGCTCGACGATCTCCAGCGCTTGCCGGTTCTGCGACATCGGACGCTGTCCGAGAACCTCGCCGGTGGCCACGAAGTCGAATCCGAGACGCGCGGCCATCTCGCCCGCGCAGCGAATCATGCTGGCGTGGCAATCGATACACGGATTCATCGCCTTGCCGAAACCGTGGGGCGGATTCTCGATCAAAGCCAGTTCGGTGGCGGTGAAATCGACGATATGCAACCGGATGCCAAGAGCCTCGGCCGCCTTTTCGGCGGCAGAATGCGAGAAGAACGGCGTGGCGAAGCAGACGCCTTCAACCTCAGCGCCGGCACTTTCGAGCACCTTGACCGCCAGCTGACTGTCGAGTCCGCCACTCAACAGACTCAAACCTTTCACCGCCGTCATTTAATCCTCACTTTCACTCGGTTGCCAGTTGTCGGAATCATCTCAAAGATGTTTTTCACGCCAAGGACAAAAGGGGTCTCGTGCTCCGCAAGATATCGATGACGGAAGCCGGCACGGACGCGTTCGCCCGTCGGTGAAACGATAATTGCCTCTC
This sequence comes from uncultured Verrucomicrobiota bacterium, assembly GCA_945487985.1. Lineage (GTDB taxonomy): Bacteria > Verrucomicrobiota > Kiritimatiellia > RFP12 > UBA1067 > UBA1067. Next base: position 4,791 of record CALYTX010000105.1, read on the forward strand.
CGCAGTCAAAATCGATTGCAAAGCCTTCCGCGCGAACTTCCGCGCGAAGCCGCCGCGGCCGGGCGTCGAGTTCTGAAAACACCGCGGCGAATTGGTCCTTTAGCACCTGGGCCGTCATCGTCATGCGTCAGGCCAAAGCTCTCGCGCGATTTCGCGCAGTTTGAATTTCTGGATCTTCTGCGACGCCGTCAACGGGAAAGCATCGACAAGGGAAATGTATTTTGGAATCTTGAACCAGGAAATGCGGTCCTTGCAAAAATCCATAACATCCTTTTCGGTAAGGCGAACGCCATCGGACGGAATAATGAAAGCCACCGGCTGCTCGCCGTATTTTTTCGACGGACACGCAACGACAGCCACGTCCTTGACGCCTGGCATGGTGCCGATGAAATCCTCGACCTCCTTGGGCGAGATATTCTCGCCGCCGCGGATGATGATGTCCTTGAGCCGGCCGGTTATATAAAAATAGCCTTCGGCGTCCATGCGGCCGATATCGCCAGAATGGAGCCAGCCGTTCTTATCGATGCAGCCGGCGGT
>CALYTX010000106.1 GCA_945487985.1 uncultured Verrucomicrobiota bacterium
GGTAGTTGAGGTAGTTTAGCGTTGAATCGGCGAAATGCTCTTCGGCGCGGGTGTAACCTATTTCCCGTACCACGCGGCGGACGATCTTGTCGGTGTTGATCTTCGCGAAATCCTTACAAGTGATTTCGCCGAGATTGACCACAATATTGGGACCAACGGCCGTTTCGCAGGCTACGTGCGCTGACGGGTCGATTTTCAAGCATTGGTCGAGGATTGCATCGGAGATTCGGTCGGCCACTTTGTCGGGGTGCCCCTCGGAAACTGACTCCGACGTGAAAACGCCGCTGAACTTCTGGTTAATCATTTTTCATTCCCTGTAGACGTTTGTCAGCTTGTGTCACACCCCGCAAGTCCTTCCTGCTGGGTCACAGACTGAAATGAGGTAAGTATTATATCATAATCCCGTTTGACGGAGAGGATGAATTTTTGATATAATTTTCCGCAATTCCGTCTGGATCGGGCCTGACAACCGACTGCCCGACCGGCAAGGATAAAAATAAGAGGATAGCAATCATGCCTAAAATGAAAACTAAAAAGTGCGCTACCAAGCGCATGAAAATGTCGGCGAACGGTAAGGTCATGCGTTCACAGGGCGGCCACGCCCATCTGAACAACGGCAAGAAGCGTTCCCGCAAGAACAATCTCTGCGGCACCACCGCTATTGGCAGTCTCAAGGTCGCCAAAACATACGCTCGCGCCCTCCAGGGCCGCTGATAAAGGAGGAAACATAAAATGCGCGTTACCAATGCACCAGCTTCTCGCGAACGCCGTCGCCGCCGCCTTGAGCGGGCGAAAGGATTTTACGGCGCCCGTTCCAAACTTTTCCGCACTGCCACCGAGGCTGTCGATCGTGCGCTTCGGCTTTCCACAGAGCATCGCAAGCTGAAGAAGCGCGATTTCCGCCAGTTGTGGATCGCCCGCGTCAATGCGGCCGCACGTGCTGAGGGGATGAGTTATTCGAAGTTTATTGCTGGCTTGATTAAGGCTGGGGTTACGCTCAACCGCAAGAGCCTGAGCGAGATCGCCATTCACGATCCAGCCGGTTTCAAGACGCTTGTTGAGATTGCCCGCAAGGCGTAATTCGTCACACCGTCAATATTGAAGAATGGGTTTCGCGCTTGCGCGAAACCCGTCTTTTTTATATAATACGCTTATAAGTAAAGATGATTCAAAGGAGGCATATTCATGGCTGAAGATGAAACCGGCGAAATCGACGCGCTGTCCGACGGCGCGGAAATCCGCGACACCGACATAGTCTTTGATTGCCCCCATTGTGGTAGGAGTCTTGTTATTGCTTATCGCAGTGCCGGGTTGCAGATTCACTGTTCGCAATGCAGCAAGGATGTTCTCGTGCCGATTCCCGACGGCATGCAGTTGACCGATCTCGATCTCGATTCTGGTGAGATTCTCAAGCAGTTGTTTGCGACCAGGCGTAATTACCAGAAGGCGGAAATGCGCATCCAGTCGCTTAAAGAGAAACTTACGCAGATGCAAGAGACTTTTGGCGTGTTGCAGGAAGTGGTGGCGGAAGGGTTGGCGGAAGAGTGAGCGGGAAGGCGGTTTTTGTCAATGTACTCACCTTCTCGCGGGTGCCGCTGATTTTTGGGTGGTTGGTGCTCGCGGTCATCCAGGCGTACATGTCTGATGGGGCGGGCAGTTTTGCGCTCGCCTGGGTTGCTGGGGGGATGATGGCGCTGTCGGGGCTTACCGATCTGTTCGACGGCAGGCTGGCGCGCAAATGGGGGGGTGTCTCCAGCCTCGGGAAAATGGCCGATCCGTTGATGGACAAGGTTTTTTCCGTGGTCGCCTTCCCGGCGCTTTCCTGGTTGATATCCCATCAGGGTGAATCGTCGGTTCACGCCATAATGATGCTTGTTTTCACCATCCTCTACATCTTGCGCGATTTGTGGGTGACTTTCATGCGTTCGGTTGGTTCGATGTACGGTGCCAACGTTGCGGCGATGTGGCTCGGGAAAGTTAGAACTGCTCTATCGTTTCCTGTTGCGGGGTGGATTTATGCATATCTTACTATGCATGTTTTCCTGCCTGAGACGAGTTGCTGGCGAGAGTTGTGGTTGTGGAGCTGTTATGCTGTTGAATCGGCGATGGTCGCAGTCAATCTCGTCAGCTTTTACACATACACGCGTGAATACCTGCCCTATTTGAAGAAGGCACTTGAACACGGATGATTTTTTTGAGATAATGTTTGCAACCGAAAAGGAAATTAAGGATACTAACTATGAAAAAAACGAATAAAGGCTTTACGCTCGTCGAACTGCTTGTTGTCATCGGTATTCTCGGCATATTGATGGGTGTTTTGTTCCCGACGATTTCATCGGCCATGCAGAATGCCAAAACCTCGGCCTGTTCCACGCAGGGGCGCAAGCTTTTCACGGAGATTACGCAGGCTGATATCTCGCGTGAACAGAAGGGAATGGCGTCGATTTGGCCGCGCACGAGTGATACCAAGTCTGACGATACCGATGATATCTCTGGCAATGTCTATAGCACTTCCGCCGACTACTTCAAGGAACTTTTCGATCTTGACCAGTATGGAAAGGATGACTGGGATCCGTATGTGAAGTGCGATCTCGATGTCATTTCCGGATATGGCGTGGTGCCGTTTAACGGAACTTCGCTGCAGGGAGATAATGTTCTTTGGTGCATCGCGCAAGGCATCGAAACTGATTTGCCCGAGGTTCTGCCCGTGCTCGTTTCGCGCAACTGCAACACCGAAGACCTGTTAACCTCCGGTCCGTTTAGCGGCACTGAAAAGAAGCAGGTCAAGATTGGCAAGGAAAACGGCGCGGAATCGAACATCCCCTTTGGCAGCAAGATTTATGTTGTCGTTCGCAAGGGCGGTGCGCCCGATGTGATTGAGATGAAGTATTCCAAGCAGTACCTCATCTACAAGCATCAGGGTTTCACAATTCCTGAAAGCTCGCAGTTCAAGTATCTCAAGACCGGCTGCAAGTAAGTTGATTGTCAAGGTTGCGATAGACCTTTCGCTCGACCGGCTTTTCACCTACGAGGTGCCCGGCGAGCTCCAGGGGAAGCTGGCCGTCGGCCAGCTTCTTTGCGTTCCGTTCTCCAGTCGGCAAGTGAACGCCTTCGCGATGGAGATATCGGCTGGGGATGAGGCGTCGGTTGAAGGCCGCCGGTTGCGTCCGATTGGGAAAATTATCGATGAGAAGCCTTTTTTCACGCCCGCATTATTGAAACTGGTCGGGCAGATTGCCGCCTACACGGCCTCGCCGATTGAAAGTGTGCTGCGAGCGGCGGTGCCAGCGGCGGTGCTCAAACCTAATGCCAAGGCGCGCGAATTGCTGTTCGTTGAACCGTCGCGGGAGCCATTCGCCGCCGCGCTTACATCAAGGCAGCGTTGGATTTGCGAACAGGTTGTGCGTCTCGGCGGTGGCTGGATGCGGCAGCTGTGCCGGGAGCTTGGCACTACGCCGTCGACGTTGCGCGCGCTCGGGCAAAAGGGTGCGCTGGTCATTACGGTACAGGCACGACGTCGCGATCCGCTGTGCGCGGCGAAGATTCGTCCCAGCCGTCCACTCGAGCTCAATGCCGAGCAGCGTGCCGCGCTCGATACTGTTCTTGCGTCCGAATTGCCAGTGCTGCTGCACGGCGTTACCGGCTCGGGCAAGACCGAAGTTTACCTGCAAGCTATCGCCGCCGTGCTTGAAAACGGCGGCGGTGCGATTGTGATGGTGCCGGAAATTGCGCTCACGCCCCAGACGGTGCAACGCTTCGCTTCGCGTTTTGGAGATCAGGTCGCGGTTTTGCATTCCGCGCTTTCGGACGGGGAGCGTTACGACGAGTGGCACCGCATTCGTAGCGGACAGGCAAGGGTCGTCGTCGGCCCGAGGAGCGCGGTGTTCGCGCCGGTTCGCAATCTTGCGCTCATCGTTGTCGATGAAGAGCACGAAACGAGTTATAAACAGGAAGATGCTCCACGCTATCATGCGCGCGATGTGGCAGTGATGCGCGGCAGAATCGAACATGCGCGCGTGGTGCTGGGGTCGGCGACGCCTTCGCTTGAAACCTGGCTTAATGTCCGCAAAGGCAAATACACGCTTGCGACGATAGCCCGCCGCGCTGGCGCTGGGAGGTTGCCTTCGGTCGCAATTGTGGATATGGCTGAAGGCGGAGAGGAAAGGCGCGGGGCAATTTTTTCGCCGCGGTTGCTCGAGGCAATCGCCTTGCGGCTTGACCGTGGTGAGCAGACGATTCTCTTTCTCAATCGGCGAGGGTATTCCCGCAGCGTGGTGTGCGAATGCGGATATGTAATGACCTGTCCCGACTGTAGTGCGCCCTATACCTATCACCGGGCAGACAACTGTCTGCGCTGCCATATCTGCGGCGGCTGGCGGACAGTGCCGCGGGAATGTCCTGAATGTAAATCTAGCACCCTGTCGTACCGAGGTATCGGCACTCAGCGCGCAGAGGCAGCGTTGGCCAAGTGTTTCCCTCATGCGCGGATCTTGCGCATGGACGCCGATTCCACGAGCAGAAAGCAATCCCACGACGACATTCTTGGCGCTTTCCGCCGCGGCGAGGCGCAAATTCTTCTGGGCACGCAAATGATTGCCAAGGGACTCGATTTTCCGAATGTCACGCTTGTGGGCGTGCTTAATGCCGACAGTTCGCTCAACATGCCAGATATTCGTGCCGCCGAGCGTACTTATCAGCTGTTGTCGCAAGTCGCAGGTCGTGCCGGTCGCGCAGAATTGCCCGGGGAGGTTTTTATCCAGACCTACGATCCCAGTTCTCCGGTGATTGTGGCTGCGGCGCGCGGCGATTTCGTGGCTTTCGCCGAGGAAGAGTTGAAAATCCGCCGAGAATTGGATTTTCCGCCATATTTGCGCATGGCGCTGGTCAATCTCCGGTCTAAAAACGCCAAACTTGTGTCGGAATGGTCGGAAATGTATGCAAAATCGCTCAAGCAGGTAAAAGGTCTGATAGTTGGAGATGCGATTCCTTCGGCAATCGAGAAGGCGGATGGATGGTATCGTTGGCAAATCATGCTGCGATCGCCGTCATCCGCAGTAATCGTCCGCGCTTGGCGATGGATCATTGCTGTGCGTCCGGCTCCCAGAGAACTGCGAGTTTTTCTGGATGTCGATGCCTATAATATGGTGTAAGTTTCGCGTGAAACTCGCCGTCGATTCCACCCTGTGTGCTGGGGACGCCCCCCTGGAATTTTCCGTGCCAGAGTTTACCATTTTTTGAGCGCCGAAGTGCGTCTCACCCCGAAAAAGGGTGAGATGCGTTTTCGTATCTGTAATGGACATTGTTTCTTATTTGCGGCT
>CALYTX010000107.1 GCA_945487985.1 uncultured Verrucomicrobiota bacterium
ACGGAGACGTGACGATGGGTCGGCGGATTTTCCTGCCGCCTCTCAGGGGGTTATGGTGCGGCGGCGGAAGGGATTTTGACGTGGCAGGAAAATCTTGTGGGTCGTTCGGGAAGGAGAAAGGTCCTCACTCACCCGTGAGTCGGGGTCGATCCCGCAGGTGGCATTGCCACACGCAGACGGGCGATCGTACTTCAGCGTGTGTCGAAGGCACCTGCGTGAATGTTTACCTTTCAATCGGCAGTCCCGTGAAGTTCGTCCGCCGCGCGGCATATTATGATATAATAAGAAATATGGCACAGACAATCGCAGTTTACCCGGGAACGTTTGACCCGATGACGAAGGGCCATTTCGACCTAATCGCACGCGGAGCTAGGCTCTATAATCGACTGCTCGTGGCGGTTGCGGCTACAAGCGTGAAGAACGGCGCGATGTTTTCGGCTAAAGAGCGCGTTGAAATGATCCGCGAAGACATCCAGCGCGTTGGTCTGGATAATGTTGAGGTCAAGATTCTCGATACGCTGCTGGTTGATTTCTGCCGGCGTGAGGGCGTCTCGGTGGTGTTGCGCGGCGTTCGCGTGTACAGTGATTTTGAATACGAGTTCCAGATGGCGCTCACGAACCGCCGTCTGGCGCCGGAAATTGAAACCTTATTTATGATGCCCAGCGAAAATCTCGCTTATGTGACCGCCTCGACGGTGCGCGAAATTTCGCGTTATGGCGGTGATACGGCGCCGTTTGTGACCGCCGCCGTGCAAAAGCGGCTGGAAAAAATTGATTTGGACAGAAAAGCAGGAACCAAGGCATGAATATTACCGAAGATATCAAATATATTGGAGTCGATGACCATCAGGTCGATCTGTTCGAGGGGCAGTTCGAAGTCCCGCGCGGAATGGCCTACAACTCCTATGTGATTAAAGATGAGAAAATTGCCGTTATGGATACGGTGGACGGCAATTTCGGCGAGGAGTGGTTGGCGAAACTTAGGAATGAAATTGGCGACGCGAAGGTTGACTTTCTCGTCGTCCACCACATGGAGCCCGACCACTCCGCCAATGTCGCGAAGTTCGCAGCGGTCTATCCAGAAGCGAAAATTGTCGCCTCCCTCGCGGCATTTTCGATGATGAAGGGTTTCTTCGGCACCGACTATGCAGACCGTCGCATTGTCGTCAAGGAGGGTGATACACTTGCGCTTGGCAAGCACACGCTTGCATTTGTTGCCGCCCCGATGGTTCACTGGCCCGAGGTGATCGTTTCCTATGATATGGCGGACAAGGTGCTCTTCTCTGCGGACGGCTTTGGCAAATTCGGCGCCAACGATGTTGAAGATCCCGAGGGTTGGGATTGCGAGGCGCGCCGCTACTACTTCGGCATTGTCGGTAAGTTCGGTCCGCAGGTTCAGGCCCTCCTTAAGAAGGCCGCTGGTCTCGACATCAAGACAATCTGTCCGCTCCACGGCCCAGTCCTTGCTACGCCCGGCGAGGTTGCCCATGCCCTTGGGCAGTACCACACCTGGTCGTCCTACGGCGTCGAGTCTGAGGGCGTCTGCATCGCCTATACCTCCGTCTACGGCAACACTAAGGCGGCGGCTGAGAAGTTCGCCGAGATTTTGAAGTCCAAGGGGTGCCCGAAGGTGGCGATGGCCGACCTCGCGCGTGACGATATGTACGAGACGATTGAAGACGGTTTCCGTTACGGCAAACTTGTGCTTGCGACAACTACGTACAACGCGGGCGTCTTTCCGAAGATGGAGGAGTATATCCGCCATCTCATGCGTCGCCAGTACCAGAACCGCAAGGTCGGTCTCATCGAGAACGGCACTTGGGCGCCGATGGCCGCCAAGGGCATGAAGGAACTGCTCGCGACGATGAAGGATGTCACGGTCTGCAACACCGTAGTCACTGTCAAGAGCGCTATGACTGACGAGAACGTTGCTCAGATGGAGAGACTCGCAGACGAGCTGTTGGGATAGAAGTTGGGAAGCTTGAAGACCAGAGTCGCGAAGCATGTTGCGGAGTTGCCGAAGAGCGGAATCAGGAAGTTCTTCGACATCGTCGCGCAGTCGAAAGACGTTGTGTCCCTCGGCGTTGGTGAGCCTGACTTCGATACGCCTTGGCACATCTCGCGCGCGGCGGTTACATGTCTTGAAGACGGCGGCACCCACTACACATCCAATCTCGGCACTCCGCAACTTCGGCAGGCAATCTGCCGCTATCTCGACCGTCGTTTCGCCGCGGCATTCGATTGGACAAAGGAAGTCTTAGTCACGGTTGGCGTATCCGAGGCGATTGACCTTGCGATTCGCGCTCTTTGCGCGCCCGGCGACGAAGTGCTGTATCACGAGCCCTGCTTTGTCAGTTACTCCGCGACAATCAAGTTAGCCCATGCGACGCCGGTTCCCGTGGCCACTCGGGTTGAGGATGCTTTTCGGCTTACGGTCGAGGCTCTTGAAAAGAAGGTGACGCCGCGGACGAAGGCTCTGCTCCTTAATTTTCCGTGCAACCCGACGGGTGCAACACTGGCGCCCAGGGAGATGCTGGCCATTCTCCAGTTCTGTGAGCGGCACGATATCATTCTCTTGGCTGACGAGGTCTATTCCGAACTCAACTACGAGATCGACGACAGCGTTCCGCCGTCCAAACAGCCGTGCTTGCCGTCATTCGCAGGCTTTCCCGAATACCGCGACCGCGTCATTTTGCTGAACGGCTTTTCCAAAAGTTGGGCGATGACGGGTTACCGGCTCGGTTATGTGTGCGGTCCTGAGGATATCATCGACGCGATGATGAAGATCCATCAGTACGGCATCATGTCCGCGCCAACCCTCGCACAGGCTGCAGGAGTTGAGGCGATGGATCAGGGCGACAACGATGTCGCACGCATGCGGCGCGAATACCAGAAACGTCGCGACTTCTTAGTGCCGGCGTTGAACGGTTTGGGTATCAAGACGCTGATGCCGAAAGGGGCGTTCTATCTTTTCCCTGACATCCGAGCGACGGGACTTTCGAGCGAGGACTTCTGCATGAAGCTGCTCAAGGAGTACGGCGTTGCCTGCGTGCCAGGTCCAGCTTTTGGCACGTGCGCCGAGGGATTCATCCGCATGAGTTACGCAACTTCGCTCGAGAAGATCAAGGTTGCCGTTGAGCGCATTGAACAGATGCTTGCCGCAATTTAAAGAAATTTCGCCGCCAATGTCCGCCGCCCAGGGTTGAGGTGCTTGCCGCGCTTTCAAGGTTATTCCATTGCGTTTTGCCCAAATTGTCAGATTGTGATATAATATCTCACATCTTTTTACCAAAGAAGGAAAAAGCAAAATGAAGATTAAGTTTGGTACTGTCGCGGAAAACATCACCACCCGCAAGGAGTTCCCTCTCAAGAAAGCCCAGCAGGTTCTCAAGGGCAAGACGATCGCCGTCCTCGGCTACGGGATCCAGGGCCCTGGGCAGGCACTCAACATGCGTGACAACGGCTTCAAAGTGATTGTTGGTCAGCGCAAGAGCACCAAGGCTAACTCGAGCTGGATGCGGGCGAAGAAGGACGGTTGGGTTGAAGGTAAAACGCTTTTCGGAATCGAAGAGGCTGCAGACAAAGGTGATATTATCATGCTGCTCGTTTCTGACGGTAGCGTGCCGCAGGTCTGGAAGCAGATCGAAAAATACGTCACCCCCGGCAAGTATCTGTATTTCTCGCACGGTTTCGGTCTGGTCTACAACAAACTCACGGGCATCAAGCCTCAGAAGGGGGTCGGTTGCATCATGGTGGCGCCCAAGGGTTCGGGAACCTCTGTGCGGCGCAATTTCCTCTCGGGTGCTGGCATCAACAGCTCCTTCGCTTTCGAGCCCAATGGTATGAAGGCCAAGGTCGTCGAGGAGGTCACCAAGGCGATCGGTATCGCGGTTGGTTCGGGTTATCTCTTCCCGACTACATTCCAGAATGAAGTTACCAGCGATTTGGTTGGCGAACGCGGCATTCTGATGGGTGCGCTGGCTGGTGTTATGGAGGCGCAGTATGAAACGTTGCGTGCCAACGGTCATAGTCCTTCGGAAGCGTTCAACGAAACATGCGAAGAGCTTACCCAGTCGCTCATCCGGCTGGTCGACGAGAACGGGATGGACTGGATGTACGGCAACTGCTCGCAGAATGCCCAGCACGGCGCGCTCAAGTGGCGGCCCATCTTCAAGAAGGCTACTCTGCCCGTTTTCAAGAAACTCTATAAGAGCGTCAAAACCATGCAGGAGGCCAAGGAAGTGATTCGTGACACTGGCTGTGCGGACTACAAGGAAAAGATGCTTGCCAAACTCAGCGAACTGCACAATCACGAAATGTGGCTCGCTGGCGCTGCGGTGCGCAGTCTGCGTCCGCACGAAGCGGCCAAGGGCAACGCTGCATCGGCTGGCTGGGGCGGTCGCAAAGTCGTCAAGTAATGGTTCTTTTCCGCTACATGACGGTGATGGCAGTGGCCGCGGGCGTTGCGCTCGCGGCCAATGCCGCTTCTAAGGTAAGGCTCGTTTACGGCGATGACTGGAGCCCGGCCGGGAGGGCAGTGAAGAAGACGCTGACGGGCAACGCCTTCAAGTTTGCCGCCAAAGGCCGCTATGTGGTTGAGGCCATCGAGGAGAAAGGCGACAAGATGGCCGAAGGCAATCTTGGTTCCTGGAAGCTGCCAGTCGTCTTTCTCATCAGCGAAAAGGGCAACTGTTTTCTGGTAATGGAGAATGTTCCGGCCGACACTTCGGCCGAAAAGTTCGTTTCGCTTTTTAATCGGGCCGATAAGATTCGTCAGACCGCAGAGAAATCGGGCCTTAAAACCGCTGATGAATGTGGGGAGTTTTTGCAGTCGCTCGAACGGTATGTCGGCGGGCCGCGACGGGTTGTTTCCAAGGGGTACTACCCGGATGTTTTCGAGAAATTGCAGAAACTCGACCCTGGCGACGAAACAGGCTGGCAGCGACATTTCACGCTTGGGATTGAATTTGACCAAGCCACCAAGGCTGACGGCCTGGAGTTGGTAATCAAGGCCAATGAATACCGCGAGAAGAATGATTTTGCTGGCGGCGAGCGCTTTATCGAAAGCGAGATGAAAAAGCCGCGCCAGCACCTTTCTAAGGAGCAGTTGCAAGGGATTTTGATGGCGAAGTTCGCCCTCTACCGCGAAGACGAGGCCAAGCGCGAGGAAATGAACCGGCTGCTGGAGCGCGTGGCGGAGTATGATGAGACGACGCTGTGGGGTACCGCCGCGATGGGATGGCTCAATCTGCGCAAGGTGCCGCCGTTGTCGGTCTACTGGGGCTGGCGGCGCGGAGATTTCAAGGGA
>CALYTX010000108.1 GCA_945487985.1 uncultured Verrucomicrobiota bacterium
GGGGGGGGGGCAACCCCGCATTATCCACATTTCAATGCGCTCGGTGCGGGGCGACAAACTCTACCAGCCCGCCGGTCGGCGCAAGAAGAATTTCAACAGGGCGGACGGAAATGGGCGAAATACCGCGTGAGGATAGCTATGCACGAACTGAGATTCGCGGCATATTGCGCCGTTCCTGATGCGCCCACAATATTAGTTACGCACTTGAGCGCGGAACAGGCAATACCGGCCGTTTCGCACACATGGGCGACGGCCGCTCCTTCCATGTCGCGCAGTCCGGCTTTAAGTTCGACCAACAACGGCAAATCGCCATCGCCATCGTTAAAATGGTCGCCCGTGGCCAAAATTTTCGAGGGAAGATTCCCGCTGACGGACATGGCGATGTAGGGCGAAGAGCGTTCATTCAGCACCCCCACGGCCGAGCCGTTGATCTTCGCAAGATCGAAATCATACTCGACGGCCGCCGAAACCTCGTAAAGCTCGCCTGGAGCCATTCCCGGTTCAATACCGCCACAAACCCCGGTATTGACAATGTGCCGTGCGCCGGACTGAATCGCGAACTGGGTCGCCGCCGCGGCATTGGCCTTGCCGATGCCTGAAACCACCACCATCGTCCGCACGCCGTTGAGCGTTCCGCGAACAGTCCGCCGACCGTATTCGACCGATTCTACCGCGCCGCCCAGATTGGCGGTAAGCGCAGCCGCCTCCGAATCCATCGCGATTACGAACGCGGTCACAGCCCCAGCCTCCTGACCGCCTGCAGAAATTCGAACTTGACACGTCCTGGATCAAGCCGCATAAACTGGCCGTTTTCGTAGAGGATTTCCCCGTCCACAACCGTCATGGCGACATCACTGGCCTGCATCGAATAGACGATTAACGCGGCGAGATCGCGGCAGGGTTCGAGGTGTGTCCGGTCGAGATCGATAATACAGAAATCGGCCTTTTTGCCCGGGGCGATCTCGCCTGTATCGGTACGACCAAGCGCCCTGGCTCCGTTGACGGTAGCCATCTCCAGCACATCCCAGGCCGTAAGCACCGTCGGGTCGCGACGGATGCCTTTGTGGACGAGCGCGGCCAAATGCATTTCCTCAAACAGATTGAGATTGTCGTTGGATGCGCAGCCATCGGTGCCAAGCGCCACATTCACCCCTGCGGCGATTGCTTCGGGAATGCGCGCAAAGCCCGAGCCGAGCTTCATATTGCTGGTTGGATTATGCACGAGCGAAACGCCCTTCTCGCGCATGATACGAAAATCATCGTCGGTAGCGAAAACGCAATGAGCCGCGTAAGCGCCGAAATCGAGCAGTCCCGTATCCGCCAGGTATGCAATTGGCGTTTTGCCGTGGCGCCGGATGCACTCTTCGTGTTCCTGAAGCGTTTCCGATACGTGCAGATGCACCGGACGGCGGAAATCGCGGTTTGCCGCCGCCAGTTCGCGGCAGAACTTCTCATTCGTGAGGTATTCCGAGTGAATGCAGAAATCGCGATTGATACGACCTTCGCATCCGCGCGCTACATATTCGACGCACTCGCCAAGTCTGCCCGGCGGCACATCGTCGGCGAAAGCCAGCCCCACGCGATTGATGCTGACCTTGATTCCAGCTTCGGAAAAAGAACTTTCCGCTGCGGCCGGAAAATCATACATATCGGCAACGGCGGTCGTGCCGCCAGCGAGCATTTCCATCGCGCCCAACGCCGTCCCCGCGCGGACATCCTCGGCGCACATCCGCGCTTCGACCGGAAAAATTGCTTCTTCCAACCATCGCTTGAGCGGCAATCCCGCGCCGACGCCGCGCAGCAGCGTCATCGCCGTGTGTCCATGACAGTTCACCAGCCCCGGCATCAGCAACCGGCGGTCGCAATCGACCGACACCGCCCCGGCAACCGGAGCACCTTCGTCACCATCCAGACGAACGGCCGCGATAACACCGTCTTCGACCACTACATCGCCCTTTGCGAACCGGCGATCCGGCAGCATTATCGTGGCGTTGGCAAATATGGTCGCCGACCTCTTGCGGACAGAATCAGCGGAGCTATTCATTTAATTTTGACTTCCGCTTCAAACGGTCCCAACGGCAAGCCGGAATCGGCGTAGATCGTCCCCACCCAAGGCTTGTTAAACAAATATCGAACTTTCATGGGCTTTTCTATTCCGTCCGCAGCCAGCACCAAATCGCGTCCCTCGCCCTTGCCATTTGTCCACCAAGGATTGGCCGTCTTCGCCCCGCCATTGACATTGACGATGTAGGCCTTTTTCCATTCGCCATCAGGACCGGCCAGCTCCAGACCGTAGTCGACGCCCCACGACGGTTCGTAGACATACCACCCGTTGGCGTTCTTGAACGAAAGGATCAGCCGCCCTTCTTCCGAACAAATGCCCCGCAGCACGGGTGCGTCGGCCACGAGATTTTCAAAGCCATAGTCGTGGCGCAACGCCAAGGCCGCAAGCCGCTTGCCGACCGTCCCCTTCTCGTTCGGATGGACATCCACGCCGTTGCCGATGTCGACCGTCGTGACCATTTCGGCGTTGGGCTCTTCGGCGGCGAATTTCGCCTGCGCCAGTTGCAGACCCCACCAGGAACGCTGGAACGGAGCGAGCTGGACGAAATACAGCCGAAGCGCGGGGTTTTCGAATTTCTTCGACCAGCCATTGTAGAGCGCGTGCATTTTCTCGGCGTACAGTTCGCTCTCGAACGCATTATGGCAGCCTTGATACCAGATAAAGCCGCGCATTGTCATCGGGCACCACGGCTCGACAAGATGATTCCAAAGCACCGTCGGCTGCTGGTGGCCGGCGTTGACGGGACCTTGCTTAAGCTCGTCCTTCCACTCATCCTTGCCAACAAGCTTCCTTTCGGCGGTCGCCTTGAGCCCGGGACATCCAGCGTAGCCTTCGCGCGGAGTCCACGCATCGATATTGGTTCCTCCCCAGTAAGAGCCCACGATCCCCACCGGAACATCCAGCGCCGAGAAGAGCTCCAGCGCAAAATAGACGCCAATGGCCGAGAAACTCGGCGCGGCGAGCAGGTTCGCGGGCGTGAACTTTTTCCAGATTACGCGATACGGTGCCGTCGATTGCGGTTCGGTTGAAAATTCGAAGTTGCAGGCGTAAACGTAGCGGATACAAGGCTTGTCGGTCATCGCGGCCACGAGTCGACCCTGGCGGTCGCTGAAATGTGGATTGTCGCCCACAAGCGGCATTTCCGCGTTGGACTGGCCAGCGCAATACCAAACCTCGCCGACCAGCACGTCCGAAAGCTTGACCTCGCTCTGGTTGCCTTGAACATCTATGCCCCGAGCGACCAGCTCGCGCGATTCCTTCGAGGCGGCCATCGCCGGCAGATCGACGCGCCAACGCCCGTCGTCACCGGCGAGCGTTTCGACTTTGGCGCCGGCGAATTCGACGGCGATGCGCTCGCCTGGCGCGGCGCTCCCCCACACGGCGACGGCGCGATCGCGCTGCAGAACCATGGAATCGGCAAACGGACTTGCCAGACGGATTTGCGCCGTGGAAAGCTGCGTTCCGAGTGCAACCGCAATGGCCGACAAAATACATTTCATATTCATAATTTGCATTATACCACAAATGCCTACGCGCCGCCGACTGCGGCGCTACCGGCGCGAGCTTCTGACCTTGGCGAGAAATCGTACGTGGTAGGCGAGCGGGACGAGCGTCACGGCGTTGCAAATGACATCCGAAACCGGCATTGAAAGCCAAATCGCCAAGGCTTTGTCCTCGAGGATGCGAGGCATCAGCCAAATAATCGGCAGCATCACCAACCCCTGCCGAAGCATGGAAAGCGCAATCGCAACTCCGGCGCGGCCAATGGCCTGGAAATACGTCGTGGCGGTTATGTTGATCGATATGCACCAAATCATCGAATTGGCAATCTGCAAATCGCGCGCAGCCAAATCGATGATGTCGGCTTTGCCTGGCTCGATAAACATCGCTGCAACCCATTTAGGGAACGGCGGCACTACCTGGACGACGAACGCCACCGCCGTCAGCGCACTCGTTGCCAAGAGACCGAGTTTGAAGGCCTCGAGAACACGCCGGAAATTTCGTGCTCCCCAGTTGTAGCCGATAATCGGCTGCAAACCCTGCTGGCAGCCCAGAACGGGCATGATAATCAGAATCAGCGCGCCGTTGAAAACGCCGATTGAGGCCACCTCGGCCGTGCGCGATGCTTCATCGGGCATCCACCGGGTGAAGGCGATCTGTAGCGAAGCGACGATGATTGCGCTCATCAACTGTTGCAGAAACGGTGCCATCCCGATCGACAGCGACCGGCGCAAAAGCGGCGGATAGATGCCGATTCGCCGCCACCTCAGCGGCACCGCGGTCTTGCCGCGCCAGTAGTACCCGAAGGCCCATAGACACGAAACAAGCATCGAAATGTTCGTGGCCCACGCCGCTCCTTCAACGCCCATGCCACAACCGAAGATCAAAATCGGATCGAGAATCAGGTTGATTACGAATCCAGCCGCCATCGAAGCCATTGAGCGTATCGCCCCGCCCTCGGCGCGCTGCAAGGCAGAAAGCCCAAAAGCGAAGTGCGAAAACAGATGCGACGAAAGCACGATCGAAAGATACTTTCGCGCATACTCGCCGGCCGCGGGCGTAACCTTATCGGCTCCGCACAGCGCCAACACCTCGTCGAGGAAGAAATACAGCAGCGGTATCAAGACCGCGTAGAGGCAGAGCTTGAGCGCAATCGTCTCGCCAACGATTTTCTCGCAGGCGTCGCGATCGCCTTCGCCAAGTTTGATCGAGAGAAGCGCCGAGTGCCCTACGCCGATGAGCGGGCCGAACGCGACGAGAAACATCATCACCGGCAGCGCCAGCTGGACGCCTGCCATGGCGTCCACCCCGCATCCGTGGCCGATGAAAGCGCGGTCGACCACCGAATAAAGCGCGTTGAGGCTCATCGCCACCAACGCCGGCCAGGAATACTTGAAAATCAATCGGCCAAGGGATCCCTTGGCCAACTGTTCGATATCTGCGCTACCCTTCCCCCAGGCCATCAGAAGACGATTCTGACCTGCGGCAGGGCTTTGCGAACGCGCGCCATTTCCTCGGCCGAAATCTTGAGTTCGCCTAGCTGCAGCATGCCCATATCTTTCCAGGCGGAAAGGTCTTCGGGTAGCGACGAAATCGCCGTGCGCGAAAGAGAAAGATTCTCCAAACCGCGCTTGGCTGCCAACCACGCCGGCACTTCCTTAATTGGATTTCCGGAAAGATCGATATCCGTAAGCCGCGGCAGGGACGCCAGCGTTTCC
>CALYTX010000109.1 GCA_945487985.1 uncultured Verrucomicrobiota bacterium
CGGCGTATGCGAGTCGGACCCGAGCAACGTCGTTCCCGGCTTGCCGAAGCGTTCAAGGTGAAGCTGGTGGCAAATGCCGTTTCCGCACTTGGAGTAGACAATACCGTATTTCTTCGCAATCGTCTGCAAAAAATCGTGGTCGTCGGCATTCTCAAAGCCGATTTGAACGGTATTATGGTCGACATACGAGACGGAAAGCTGCGTCTTGACGCGCTTTACGCCCATCGATTCGAACTGCAAATAGGCCATCGTGCCAGTAGCATCCTGCGTCAGGGTTTGGTCGATGCGAATTCCAAGTTCAGAATCGACGGCAGGATCGCCCTCGACGAGATGGGCGGCAAGAATTTTTTCGACTACATTTTGAGGCTTATTCATAATTGTCTCCTTTACTTCGGCAAAACCCAGCTTGCCGAACGGTTTTCGAATCGGAAAATAGAGTTAGCGACATCGCGGACCTCGTCGGCCGTGACCTTGCGGATTGCTTCGACCTGTTCATCAACGGAAATTATCCGCCCGAAACGCATCATCGAAGCACCGTGGAGAAACAGCTTGGAAAGCAGCCTTTCGTGCGACAGACGGAAGTTCCCGCAGAGGAATTCCTTGGTGCGGTCCAACTCCTCGCGAGGGACTTTCTTCGAGCAAACCTTTTTGATTTCGCGTTCAATCGTCGATAGCAACACATCGCGTTTGGACGCGTCGAATCCTGCCTGGATGATGAACATGCCGACATCGGACATCAGCGATATCCGCGAACCGATATCATAACTCAAGGCACGATTCTCGCGCACTTCTTGGAAAAGACGGCTCGACATTCCACGCCCGAGAATTCCATCGAGCACAACCGCGGCGTATTTGCGTCCATCCGCGGCGCCGAAGGTTCGGAAGCCAAGCGCCAGTTGCGCCTGCTGCACATCTTTGGCGACGGTGATTTCAGGCACGACAGAACCGAACTTGCCCAAAGTTGCGGCGGCCGAAGGCTTGCGCCGAGATTTCCGCCCTGTACGTCCGAGCAACTTTTCGATGAGGCTCGCCGCCTCATTCACGTCGAAGCGTCCAGCAACAACCGCCACCGTCCGCTCGGGCGTGTAATGCGATTTCATATAAGCCCGGAGCTGTCCGGGAACCATCTTCGAAAGCGATTGCGCCGTTCCGGCGATGGGCTCGCCTATCTGATTGCCGGCGAAAAGCGCGCGCTGGAGATTTTCCACCACTACCTGCTCTGGATCGTCGGCGCACATCTTTATTTCCTCGACGATTACCTTGCGCTCTCGGGCAAATTCATCGTCATCGATTTCGGCATTCAAATACATATCCGAAAGAATGTCTACGGCCTCACCAAGATACTCGAAAGGCATGTGGGTGTAGTAGATGGTTGCTTCTTCGCTGGTGCAAGCGTTGAAATTACCGCCCCGGCCTTCGATAGCGCGCGTAATATCGATGCTCTTGCGCGATGGCGTTCCCTTGAAGAGCATGTGCTCTATGAAATGGGAAATGCCGGCAGTGCGCGCAGTCTCGTGTCGAGAACCAGACGAAACAAATAGACCGAAAGCAACCGATTCCGCCTCGCAGGGAACAAACACTGCCTTGAGACCGTTGCGAAAGGTTTTAATCGCGATGTCTTGCATGGCAGTTAGAGCGCGGCCAAATTCATTTCGCGCAGCGTTGTGCACTCATCGTAAAGTGCCTTGCCGACAATCGCCGCGCGCAGATTAGCCCTTTCTAACGCCTTGAGATTTTGAATATCGTAAGGCGAGCTGATGCCGCCCGAGGCCGTAATCTCGCACCCCGATGCCGCATCGCAAATCGAAGCCATCTGGCTTAAGTTGGGCCCGCCCAGCATGCCGTCCGTCGCCGTATCAGTGTAAACTATCGTTTTGATGCCGATTTTAGCTACCGCCGAGGCGAGATCGACCGCCTTGACTTGAGTCGTTTCCACCCAACCCTTTGTTTGTACAAAACCGTTGCGGGCATCAATCCCCACGGCGATTTTCTCGCCGAACTCTTCATACGCGGCAGTGAGAAACTCCGGGTCCTCAAGCGCGGCCGAACCGATTATCGCGCGAGCAGCCCCAGATTCGATTACTGTCCGAAGGCAGTCCATATTGCGAATTCCACCGCCGACCTCCACTGGGCCGCGGAAAGCTTCGATAATCCGGCAGATGACTTGTGCATGCCTTGGCTCGCCAGCGAACGCGCCGTCGAGATCAACCACATGCAGTTCGCTCGCGCCCTGATCGGCCCAGGCGCGAGCCTGGTCGGCGGGATCATCGCCGTAGACAGTAACATCGTCTGCCCGCCCCTGCCGCAGTCGCACGCATTTTCCGTCCTTGAGATCAATTGCTGGAATTATGACCATAAAACCCTTTTCACTTCATCCTTTTCAACCTGCGGAATTCAGATTACGCCCTTTGATGAGGGGACGCCCTTCTCGCGGGTATCGATCGCTACTGCAGCCCTGAAAGCGCGCGCAAAGCTCTTGAAAAACCCTTCGGCAACATGATGTGCTTCATCGCCGTAAATCTGGCGCAGATGGATATTGCTACGCGATTCGACACTCACCGCGCGGAAAAATTCTTCCAGAAGCTTGATCTCGAAATCACGCACCATCATGTGCTTCATCGGAGAGCTCATAACCATGAACGGACGCCCCCCAAGATCGATTGACGCCTCGCACAAGGCTTCATCCATCGGCACGGAAGCGAAACCGTAACGGACGATTCCGCGGCGTTCGCCGAGCGCGCGGTCGATGGCCTGGCCAAGTACGAGACCGGTATCTTCCACCGTGTGATGGTAGTCGACATCAAGATCACCCTCAACCTTCACATCGAGATCTACAAGCGCGTGTTTTTTGAAAAGCTCGAGCATATGGTTGAAGAAACCAATGCCAGTGTCAACGGTTCCTTCGCCCGAACCGTCAAGGGCAAGACGCAAAGAAATGCGCGTCTCCTTGGTGTTGCGTTCAATCGCTGATTTTCTCATGCAGTATCGTCCTCTTATTTAGAATTATACCATATTTGCCGCAAACGCGCCCAGCCATCCGCTTCGAAACAAGAAACAAGAAGCCCCGGGAAACCCCGGAGCTTCTTGTTCATGCGATTGAATCCGCACTTCTTACTTGGCCGCAATCACGCGGGCCATCTCAACAACCTTGTTGGAATAGCCCCATTCGTTATCGTACCACGCGCAGACCTTGACAAAGGTCGGATCGAGCTGAATGCCAGCCTTGACATCGAAGACGGAAGTTTTGGACTCGTTACGGAAGTCGGTCGAAACGACGGCTTCGTCGGTGTAGCCCAAGACGCCCTTGAGACCACCCTCGCAAACACACTTCTCGGAGGCAGCCTTCATCGCCGCGCAGATCTCTTCGTAAGTAGCCGGCTTCTCGAGTTCGGCCGTGAGGTCGACGAACGAGACATCCGAAGTAGGAACGCGAACCGACATGCCCGTGAGCTTGCCGTTGAGAGCAGGCAACACCTTGCCGACGGCCTTGGCCGCGCCGGTGGAGGACGGGATCATGTTCTCGAGAATGCCGCGACCACCGCGCCAATCCTTCTTGGACGGGCCGTCAACCGTCTTCTGCGTCGCCGTAGCGGCGTGAATCGTGGTCATGAGACCGCGCTTGATACCGAAAGTGTCGTTGAGCACCTTCGAGATCGGCGCAAGGCAGTTCGTCGTGCACGAAGCGTTCGAGATGATGTCCTGACCAGCGTAGGTAGTGTGGTTGACACCATAGACGAACATCGGAGTCGCATCCTTAGAGGGAGCGGACATGATGACCTTCTTGGCACCAGCCGTGATGTGCTGGCGAGCCTTCTCGTCGGTGAGGAAGAGACCAGTCGATTCAACGACGATCTCAGCGCCGACTTCGTTCCACTTCAGCTGAGTCGGGTCCTTCTCAGCCGTGAGGCGAATCTTCTTGCCGTCAACAATCATCGTCGAGCCCTCGACGGTGATGTCGTGCTTGAAGGTGCCGTGCACGGAGTCGTACTTGAGCATATAGGCGAGATAGTCGGGATCGAGCAAATCGTTGATGCCGACGACTTCGACGTCATTGAAGTTCTCGACTGCCGCGCGGAAAACCATGCGGCCGATGCGGCCGAAGCCGTTGATGCCAATCTTGATAGCCATTGTTTTGTTCCTTGTTTTTGTTGTTGATTTTACCGAAGTGCTTTATCGCCTCAGGCTTTAGCGACCTTGCCGTTCTTCAGGCAACGAGTGCAAACGCACATGCGCTTGACATTGCCTTTGCCGTCGGTCGTGCGAACCGAGTGAAGATTAGGCAGAAAGCGACGCTTGGTGATGCCGGTGGTGTGCAAACCGATGCCGCCTTTGTATTTAGGCGAACCCTTGCGGACGACGACATTGCCGACCGAAGGCCCCTTGCCGCAAATATCACAGACTCTGGACATTTTTCCGTTCCTTTCGTTGGAGATCCGTTAGTTGCCGGGCGTCCACTCGGACGATGCAAACGCATTGTCGAACGCCGCGCCCAAACCGCCGAGATTCTCGCTGCCGGCAGACTTAACGCCAGAGGAAGCGGCGGCCTCGCCATCGACCTCGGCGGTAAGCGCCTTGATCTCGTCTTCGCTCATCGACATCGCACGGATCGAAAGACCAATGCGACGCTCGCCGCGATCGACCTTGACCACGCGAGCCTCGACCTCCTGGCCGACTTCCAGAGCGTCCTTGACCTTGTCCACGCGCTGGTCGGAGATTTGCGAGATGTGCACCAAACCGTCGACGCCATCTTCCAATTCGACAAATGCGCCGAAGGAAGCAATCTTCGAGACCTTGCCCTTGACAACGCTGCCAACGGCGTACTTCGAGGCAATCTCCGTCCACGGATCAGGCTGAGCCTGCTTGAGGCTGAGCGAGATACGCTGCTCTTTCGGATTGACATCGAGCACGACCGCTTCCACTTCCTGGCCCTTCTGCAGGCACTCGGAAGGATGGTTGATCTTGCGCGTCCAGCTCATATCGCTGACATGAATCATACCATCGATACCCTCTTCGAGCTCGATAAACGCGCCGTAGTTCGTGAAGTTGCGAACCTTGCCCTTGACCTTCGAGCCGACCGGGAAGCGATCCTGCACGGTATCCCAAGGATTGACCTGCGTCTCACGAATCGACAGGGCGATCTTCTGGTTGGTAACGTCAATATCCTTGACGACAACCTGAACCTCATCACCGACGGAGAGGATAGCGCTGGCGCGGGCTACACGCTGGGTCCGGCTGAACTCGGTAAGGTGAGGCGAGCCCTCGATGCCAGGGC
>CALYTX010000110.1 GCA_945487985.1 uncultured Verrucomicrobiota bacterium
CGGAAAAGCGCTGCTGCTTTAGCCGGCGTTGCTGTTGTTGCCCCAAGCGTAGTGGGCAAACGCCTTGTTGGCCTGGGCCATCTTGTGGACATCGTCGCGCTTCTTGATGACATT
Source organism: uncultured Verrucomicrobiota bacterium (assembly GCA_945487985.1). GTDB lineage: Bacteria > Verrucomicrobiota > Kiritimatiellia > RFP12 > UBA1067 > UBA1067. The sequence continues at coordinate 115 of CALYTX010000110.1, forward strand.
CCCCTGTCCGAGAAACGCATCAATAATCTCGGCGGCGACCGCCGCAGGCATACCCATGCCGTGACGAGCGGCGGCGAAAGTCGTCGTCCAACGCAAGGCCAGCGACAGCTGACGGTTCGGGGCGATCGGCACTGGCACAGGATAGGTGGTTCCGCCAACGCGCCGGGTTTTGACCTCGACCTGCGGCTTCATGTTCTCGATGGAGGCCGAAACAATCTCGAGCGGATCGGTGTAGGCCTTGTCGTCTTTCGTGAACTTCGCCGGATCCTTCTCCACAGCCTCCTTCACCTTGTCGATCATGCCATAGACGATTTTCTCAGCGACGGTTTTCTTGCCGTCTTTCATAATCACGCGAATCATGTGAGCTACGAGTTCCGAATTATACTTCGGATCGAGCACAATGCGCTTGGCAATAGTCTTACCTCTACGGCTCATAGCTTACTTCTCCTCTTTCTTCGGCTTCTTCATACCGTATTTCGAACGGCTGCGATTGCGACCTGCGACGCCGAGAGAATCGAGCTTGCCGCGGACGATGTGGTAACGAACGCCAGGAAGGTCTTTTACACGGCCGCCACGAACGAGCACCACGCTGTGCTCTTGCAGATTGTGGCCTTCGCCGGGAATGTAGGCGGTGACTTCATAACCCGAAGTGAGGCGCACACGCGCCACCTTGCGGAGAGCCGAGTTCGGCTTCTTCGGGGTCATCGTCTTAACGACGAGACAAACGCCGCGGCGCTGAGGACACGCCTTGAGCGCTGGCGACTTCGAGTGCTTAACGAGGGGCGAACGGCCCTTACGAATAAGCTGATTGATTGTCGGCATTACTTTGTTTCCTTTTACTTTTCCAAACTTTCGGGTAGTATATCACGAATTACGCTGGCCTGACAAGGGGGAAAATCAAAACTTTCTCCACTTTTTGACCTCCGATGGCAACACAAATGGTAATATTTATGTTACAATCTTGCCAATGGATCACCAAGATGATATCGTGACTGAAATTTCCGCCCTACCCAAGGGAACAATCGTCGTACGCACCATTCGCGGCAAGGAACGTTTCTATCACCAGTGGCGTGAAAACGGCCGCACTATCAACAAGTATTTGCGCGCCGACCAAATCATGTCCCTGCGCGCGCAACTCGCACGCCGAAAATATCTGCAAGGCGTCCTCAGGGGCAACTTTGATGCGAAAGATTGCACCTGCCGCCAAAATGCGCATAGAACCTCGCCGGAGCGTCTGGCGGGCGAATTTCGCACAGATGTTCTTTACGGACGCATCTTGTTGGAATTCGCCGCTGCAGCGCAATTCAGCCATCGGCGCGACCAGTTCGCCGTTCTCCTTGATTTCATCAACCACCCACCCCAATCCGGCAAGCCTTGCTTCATCGCTGGACCGGCGGGAACTGGCAAAACCACCTTGCTTCGCGAACTGGTCCGTGCACTGCCCCCCGCCCGTCGCGCCAGAACGGCCTATCTGCGTTTGACAGGGCAGGAAAGCCACCGCGAAATCGCAGGCGATCTTTCGCGTCTGCGCGATTTAGGCTTTAAATACATTTTCCTCGACGAAGCCCAACATCTTCGCGCCTTAGCAGGGACAGGACTCGTCATGGTTTTGGCCGGCAATTCGGTTCCGACGGAACTATCAGGCAATGTTTCGGTTGTTGATGTTTCCTTCATCCCTTTCAGAGAGCGCGCTCGTCTTGCCGGCGCCGCCGATCTCCAATATCTAGTCGAAAATGGCGGTCGGCTGGGGATGGATGTTGTGAACGGGAGTATCGCCGAAAACGAAAACAACCTCTTCGTTCTCGAAGTTCTCTCTCTGGCCGCGATTCGCGCGAAAGACGAAGCCAAAACGAGAGGCGAGGCCTTCATAGAAACAGACCTAGCAACTATGCGCGATCGCTTCGCCGATATCGCTGGTTTGAATGCAAATGCGCCAGCCCCAGATGCCCCGACTCGCGAATCTCTGCTCGATCTGCCTTCCCAGTGGCGACTCGCGGCGGCGCAATCTAGCCTTACCGCGCTATTGGACGATCCGTCCGTTGAACGGCTGGGGGCGGCAGAGCGAAAACTTGTCCGCGATCTGTTGAGGAAGGAAACATATCTGCGTCTGCTTGAGGATGGTGTGTGGAACGAACTGCGACACGCCCGCACAACACCATCGACAAAAGTCCACCGCGTGGACTTCTCCGACTATGCCTTCGGCTTCGTCGTTGCCGACGAAGAAGAACTCGTCTGCGAAATTGTCGTGGTCAGCGCAGATTCAACGCGCAGGCCAGAGCATCTCAAGCACCTCGACAACCCCGCCAGACTTGACGCGCTCGAACACCGTTTCGGAATGGTGGTGCGACGTGAAATCCTCTATAACGGTCGGGACTTCACGCTTGCTTCTGGCATCGCTTACCGCAATCTCGCCAAATACCTCGTCCGCCTCGGCGCCAATGCGGTGCGGTAGGCGTGACGTAACTCGCCGGGCTACCGCCATTCGAAAGGTGCGCGCGCAACCGTCCGCCTAATCACTTCCATCGCCTCGACGGCTCTGCCGCGCACGGTGGGATTTCCGCATTGCGCAGCTTTCGACAAGACCGCAAGCGCCTCGTGGTCTTTGCCAAGATTGGCGAGACAAAGCCCGAGATTGAGCAGCGAATGATCGGGCGAATGATTGCGCTTGGCGACCTTAAGCCCCAGCGTAAAATAATGCACCGCCGCAAGGTATTGACCCTCGCGCATAGCAACTATCGCCAGCGCATCGAGCATCATACCGTGCGGATCACGAACAGGCTGCTGCGCAACGCCAGAGCAAAGCCGCTTGACTTCCGCGAAATCGCCCTCTTGCGCACGAATGGCAAGTACGTACGCCAGCGATTCGGCAGTATTCAGACTCGGACGCAGTTCGAGACTACGACGGAGCATATCCACGCCCTCCTGCATGCGGCCGCGCCGCGCGCAATATTCGTTGCCGACAATCCGCAATGCCCGCCAATGATTCGGATCGATGGCCAAAACCCGCGAATAGGCGGCATACCCGTTCTCGTACGCGGCAATCGACGGGACGGCGAAGAAAACTTCACAAGCGAAAAGAACCGCCGCTATCGCCATCCAGCACGCCAGGCTGTGCCGAGCGCCTTCTCCGGACGGCTGGCCGCTTCCGCAGGCAGGTTCCGCAATGGCGAAACCCAGCAACAAAGCTATGGCAATGTGGGGGAAATATACATAGCGGTCAGCCATTGCCTGGTCGCCGTTGACATATCCGAAAATGCCCAGCGTAGGCCCGAGTGCAAAGACAAACAGCGCGGCGCAATACACAATCGGCAAGCGCCAGCGCTGTCCGCCGCGAACAAGCGCGAAAACGAAAATTGCCGCCACCATCGCGAAGCAACCCAAACCAAGCGCACAATTCACCGGCACTCCATCGAAAACCGCGCCATAATCAATGTGAATGCCAGCGGGGAAGAACAAGTACCAACAATAAAGCCCGACGGCAACAACGGCATTGAGCACCCGCCAAACGAAACTGGCGGCATAGACATCAACTGATTCTGCGGCGGAAGGGTGCGATTGCGAGTGCAGCGCCACCATCCCCATGATGACGGCGAACAGCAGCAGGGGTAGCAGATGTAGGCAACCGACTTGCCGGACGGCTCGATTGCAACGCTGGCAGCGGTATGCCACATACATCGAGCCGGCCAGGAAAGGAAAGGCAATGGCCGTAGACTTTGAAAGCGCGGCGAGTGCAAATGCAGTCCAGACAGCCGCCAGCGCCTTCCATCCTGGAGCCTTGAGAAAGCGGTCGTACGCCATCAGTCCGCAAAGCGTAAAGAGCGTCCACAACTCATCCTTGCGCGCGGCAACAAATGAAACCGCCTCCGCGCGTTGGGGGTGGACGGCCCACAGCAGCGCGCCGACAAAAGATGCTATCGCCACCCGCCGCGGAGATGCCGCAGTAAAAAGATGCAATTGCGACTTTACCCATTCAAAAACTAAAATCGCGTTTATCGCGTGGAAGCAGACATTCACGGCATGGTATGCCCGCCAGTTGTCACCAAACAAGGTGACATCGAGCATATAGCTGGCAAATGTAACCGGCATCCAAATAGCGCCGTATCCTAAATCTGTGAACGCACGCTTTAGGTTCGCCCAGCCCAGCCCGCCCTTCACGAACGGGCAACCACTGGTATAGCCCCAATCGTCAAGCCCGATGTGTCCTTCTGTTATTCCCAACGAGAAGAGCGCTCCGGCCACTGCGGCCAGAATCAGTGCCGGCAAGGCACATGTCACGGCTTTCCGGATTTTCCCCGTCACGGCCTTCCTCCGGCGCGTCGCGTCTGGAAAAAGCCCTGCAGTAAAGCCATTGCGTCGGCCGCGAGAACTTCTTTCACTACAGCCGGGTGGTGGTTGATACCTAGGTGGTCGAAAATTCCGAACACCGTTCCTCCTCCACGCTTCGGATCGCTCGCGCCCCAGACGACCGTTTCGATTCGCGAAAGCACAATGCCGCCCGCGCACATCGGACATGGCTCCTTGGTCACATAGAGCCGCGCACCTGTCAGCCGCCAAGACCCCTTGGCGGCAAACGCCGAACTCATGGCAAGCATTTCGGCGTGTGCGGTGGCGTCGGTAAGCCCCTCGATCTGGTTGTGCGCGCGGCCGAGAATCCGCGCCTTGCTCGGATCGTAATCGTAGATTGCGCCGTGCCCATCGTGGGCTGGTTCAACTATAGCCGGCTCGACGATTACGCAGCCCAGCGGAACCTCGCCGTCGATTGCGGCCTTTTCCGCCTCGCGCAAAGCCATTTTCATAAAGCACTCGTCGAAATAGGCCATGTCGGCAGTTCTATCCATTGTTCCGTCGCTTCCTTTCAACATCAATCGCAAATTTCAGAGGAACATGCGCAGCGAGCTCCTCCCGACCTCAAATACAACGCGGTGATCGAACCGCCACCACGTCTTCCATTCTACGAATGTAATCGCGATAGATGCGCGCGCAGTCGAATTCCGCCTGCGCCATCCTCGCGGATCCTGCCTTGTAGCCATCCAAGTCCGCGGCAATCCGGCCGATTGCCGCAACCAGCGAATCGATATCACCCGGCGCATACTCCTCGCCCGCATGGTAACGCGCCAGCAGCCTTCCGCTTTCCCCGCCCAGCGAGCTTACAATCGC
>CALYTX010000111.1 GCA_945487985.1 uncultured Verrucomicrobiota bacterium
TGAATTCCCGGCTTGAGCAGCCTCACTTCCGCGAGAGGGCGAAAAATGGGTAAACAGTATTTGGCGATTGGATTTGTGGTATAATTGAGGTATGAGTAAAAGCGGACAGTTGTTCTTGTTTAGGCCGAACAACCACAAAGCGTTGTGGGGAAATGAGTCATGGGAAGTTTCGGTTCATCGTGCAGGCGAGAGCGTGGTGGCCGACGGACCTTTCGCGGGAAAGAAGCTTAGTGAAATGCTAAGCGGTTTTCCGCTGCTCGTAAAGGTCATCGACACGAACCTGCGGCTTTCTGTTCAGGTGCATCCCAGCGAAAGAACTTGCCGTATCACCGGCGGAGAGCCCAAAACCGAAATGTGGTGCATGCTGAACGACGGCTGTATCTATGCCGGTCTCAAACCCGGAGTCGGTCCGGCCGAGGTGGAGGCGGCGGTTGCGAGCGGACGCTTTGAGGAATTGCTCGTGCGTCACGAGGCAAAAGCGGGCGATGTGTTTTTCATTCCCGGCGGGCTGATCCATGCCATCGGCGAGAATACCCGCCTGTATGAAGTCCAACAGAGCTCGGATACTACTTTTCGACTCTACGATTGGGACCGTGTCGGCGCAGACGGCAAGAAGCGGACGCTACACGTCCGCCAGGCACTGGAGGCGACCGATTATTCGCTGCGTCCGCCGAGTGCTTTGGATGCCGTGGCGTGTCCGTTTTTCAGGTTCGATAAAGTTGAATTGAACGGCCGCGAAGAAATCGCTACCGATGGCGGTTTCTGCGTTCTTTACGCCGCCAGCGGCGGATTTACGCTTGATGGGCGGAAAATCGCCGAGGGACAAAGCGTCCTGGCCGCAGATTGTAGCAGCTTGTCGATAGAGGGAGAAAACGCGCTGGTGTTTCTCACTAGAAAGGGGATTGCGTGAAAAGATCATTGATAGCCTTTGCCGTCTTTTGCTGTGCCGCCGCCGTTTCTGCCGAGCACATTATCTGGGACGACCGCCCCGGGGAGCAGTGGGAGAATTCGTGGTACCCGCTCGGGAATGGTAGGCTCGGTTGTATGGTCGACGGCGGTGCGGAAACCTTGAGAATTCAGTTCAATGTCGATTCGCTCTGGACGGGCGGTAAAAACATCACCGGCGCCGTAAACGACAGCAACGCCGATGGCAACTACAGTTCAATGGGGGCGTACCAAAATTTTGGCGAACTGCAGATCTCGCTGTCGAACGTTTCGGGTGAGGTTTCGGGATACCGGCGACAACTCGATTTGTCCAAAGCGGTTTATGACGACGCTTTCCGGCTCGGATCGCTGCCGGTTGAGCGGCGCGTTTTCGCCAGCTGTCCGGACGATGCTGTCTTTGTCGTGGTGAGAGCTGGCGGCAAGGCGGCCGAACTCGCAGTCCAGCTTTGTGGCGCGCATCGCGAGGTGCTGTGGGTTTCCGGCGATGGCAAGAGCGTAACCTTTTCGGGCAAGTTCGAGAATGGACTGGAGTATGTTGCGCGCGCCGATGTATTTGTCCGCCAAGACTGTTCGCTGGTGGTGCTGCGCGCGCAGACGGGTAAGACCGATCTGGGGAAGGTCGATTCTGCCGATCCCGATCGGCTCTTTGCGCGCCACACGGCCGAATACTGTCAATACTACGATCGCTGCGTTTTCGACCTCGGCGAGGGTGACGGCTCGGTGCCTACGCGCGAACGGCTCAAGCGTGTCAAGCAAGGCGGCAAGGATCCTGCGCTAACTGCATTGCAGTTCAATTTCGGGCGCTATCTGTTAATCGGATCGTCGCGCCCAGGCACGTTGCCGGCGAACCTGCAAGGCATCTGGAACAACAGCAATAATCCCGCCTGGCATGCCGACTACCATACCAACATCAATCTGCAGATGAACTACTGGGGGGTCGATTCCGCCAATCTTAGCGAATGTTTTATTCCGCTTTCCGATTGGATGATGGCGGCTTTGCCGATAGCCACGGAAGTCACTCGCGCAACATTTCCGCGCTCCAAGGGCTACGCCTATCAAACTTCGGCCAACCATGTCGGTGGCGGCGGCTGGCGTTGGAATTTTGCAGGAGCCCCGTGGCTTGCGGCGCAATGCTACGACCACTATCTTTTTACGCGCGAGCGGGAATATCTGGAGAAAACGGCGTGGCCGTTGATGAAGGGAGCGGCGGAATTTCTGATTTCCGAGCAACTCAAGGAACGCGATGACGGCACGATTGTCGTCAAAGACGGCTGGAGCCCCGAACACGGTCCGCGTGAAGACGGCGTCGCCCATGATCAACAGATTGCGCGCGAACTTTTCCGCGCGATTCTCGCCGCGGCAAAGGAGCTTAAAATTGACGATGCCTTTACGAAACAGGTGGCCAGAATCGAGCCGAAGCTGCTCAAGGACAAGATCGGTTCGTGGGGACAATTGCAGGAATGGGAAACAGACCGAGACCAGAAGGGCGATCAGCACCGCCACACCTCGCATCTCTACGCCGTTTATCCTGGTTCGACCATCGACCGCTCGACACCGGAATTGCTCGCGGCGGCCAAGATTGCGCTCGCCGGCCGCGCCTTGACCGGCGATTCCCACCGTAGTTGGACCTGGCCTTGGCGCTCTGCGCTGTGGGCGCGTATGGGCGAACCCGACAAGGCCGGCGAAATGCTGGAAATGCTGCTCAGGCACAACACGCTCGACAATCTTTTCGCCACTCATCCGCCGTTCCAGATCGACGGCAATTTAGGGATGGTCGGCGCCGTGGGCGAGATATTGCTCAATTCGGATAAAGGCCGGAAGCTGCCCGCGCACTGGCCGCACGGCTCAATCAAGGGCTTGCGCACGCGCGAGGGCAAGACCATCAGTTTCAATTGGTAAAAATGAATGCGAGGAACGATAAATGAATAGAATCATGATTGCGTTGGCGGCGGGTTCGCTGTTCGCCGGCTGTGGCGACGACGGCAGGTCGTCGTGCGCAGATGACGCCCAGCTGCCTGCGGTTTCGAAATGCGAATGGGGGGTGACGAAATTCGGTCAGACGGCCCGGCTTTATACAATAGAGGGCAAGGGCGGGCTGAAAATCGTTGTTTCCGATTTCGGCGGGCGTCTCGTCAAGTGCTTTGCGCCCGGACGCGATGGCGGACTCGCGGATGTTACCTTAGGCTGGAATACGATCGGCGAATACGAAACGCTTGGATTTTCAATGGGAACTCTCATCGGCCGTTACGGCAACCGGATTCGCGACGGCCGCTTTACGCTCGATGGTCGGCAATGGCAGCTGCCGATCAACGAAACCAACCCCGTGCCGCGTCACTGCAATCTGCACGGCGGACCCGACGGTTGGGATTCAAAAGTGTGGGCGGCTGAACCCTGGATTCGCGGCGAAGATGCCGGCATCACCTTCAGTCTCGTTTCGCCCGACGGAGACATGGGTTTTCCTGGCGCGGTGAGCGCGAAGGTGGTTTATACGGTAACGCCGGAAAACGTGTGGCGCATTGAATATCAGGCTACCACCGACAAGCCGACTGTGCTCAATCTAACCCACCATTCATACTGGAATCTTGCCGGCGAAGCGAGCGGGACGGTTCTTGAGCAGCAGCTGAAGATCTATGCCGATCGTTACACGCAAACCGATGCGGGATTGATTCCTACGACCGATGCCCCCGTCTCCGGCACGGGCTTTGATTTTACCGAACGTAGGGCGATAGGCGCCAAGGCCGCCTGGATGAAAGCGCAAGAATCGCTCAAGCCCATGGACAATTGGTACGATCATAATTTTGTGCTCCGCGGCGAAGTTGGCGCGCTCAAGCCCGCCGCCGAGATGTATGACAGCAATTCCGGAAGGGCGCTCGAGATCTGGACAACCGAGCCGTGCATGCAGATGTACGGCGCGCAGAACATGACTGGCGAACTGCCTGCTAAGGCCGCCGGCAAGAAGCTTTGCCAGTTTGCCGGCGTGGCGCTTGAAACCCAGCACTATCCCGACTCGCCCAATCGCCCCGATTTCCCGTCGACCGTTCTGCGTCCCGGCGAGACCTTCCGTTCGACCACTGAATATCGCTTCAAAGTTCGTTAAAACAAGGATTGACGACTATGACGTGACGGGTTCAAACCTCAATTGCTTCGGCCAATTTGGCTTCGAGCCTTTTGGTGCTAATGGTAATTGAGGTTTTTATTTCCTGGGCAAATACGGAAATGCGGTATTCCTCGAGCATCCAGCGGTATTCTGTCAGCGCCTGCTGATTGACGATTTTTGCGGTTTTCTTTACCGTCGCTTCGGTATATGCTTGCCAGTACGGGGCGAAGCGAGCCTCTTTGGAACGGTCGGAAAGCGGATTGGCGTGGGCGCGCTCGAGGCGCACGCGCAGCGCCTTGAAGTAGCGCGGGTAGTCTTTGAGTCGCTCGACCGGCACCAGCCGAACGAATCCCGGGAAAACCAGCCAGGCCAACTGCGTCTCAATCGCATCGACGGTTTCGGGCGGCAGAGCGCTGTCTTCGGCGCGGCTTGAACATTCGCTGGCGGCGGCGAGGATTTCAAGGATCAATCCCTCGAGCCGGTCGCGACAATCGTAGACGGAAGTCTTGGCGGCGGCGAGCATTTGCGCGAACGCCGCGGCCGAACGGATCGGTCCGCGCGTGCGAACGGCGGCATCGCGGATCGACGCCCAGAGCAGGTCGGCGGCGATAGTCGGGGTTGGATAGTCGAGTGCTTTCAGGAAAAGCGCGGCGTCGAGCGGCAGGCGTCGAACTGCGAAGGATGGCTTGGATAGGCGCGTGAACTCCAGATAAGCCAGACGCGTTACGCCTCTTTCGTGCGCGGCGGCGGCGCCCTGGGCGCTCTTGAAAAGGCGCAGACTTACGCCGTCACCTTCATCGCAGAGCGCGGGATAGTTTTTCAGTTTCCATCCAGCCGGATCTTGTTCGGCGGTCTCGCCGATATTGCCGAAGTCCCATGCGACATGCTTGCGCGCACCTTCGACTGCGGCCGCGGAAGTTCCTCCGTTGCCGATGCCTGCTGCGCGCAGCGCCTCGTCGAGCTCGCGCGAGGATGCCAATTCCCGTCCGCTCGCATCGTCGAGGATTCTGAAACGCATTTTCAGGTGGGCGGGCAGTTTCTTTTCCTCAAAGGCACTGGCGGGAATCCGCAAACCATTGTGATTGTAGAGCGCGCGGCAGATTGAATCTACGAGCGAGCCGTCGTCTGGCGTGAGCAGCGGCATAATCGTTGCCACCGTATCGGCGACGGGCGAGACTACCCGGCGGTAGGC
>CALYTX010000112.1 GCA_945487985.1 uncultured Verrucomicrobiota bacterium
AGCCAATCCTAAGTCCAAAGACGCGGGTCGACGACAAATCGAGGCGATCGCTCCTTTGCGTGCGACGAAGTCGCCTGCGTGAAAACAGCTCTTGGATTCAACAAGAAAAAACCGCACCCCGCCTCACCGACCTAATCTGCGCGCTCACAAAACCGACATTGCCAACGCGATTACCGGCGGCATCGTGAAAATACTCAGGAGCGTAGTTGCACTCACCATGCCCACCGACATGTCAACGTCAGAACCATAACGCGAAGCAAACATCGAAGTCAGCGCCGCAGTGGGCGCGGCGGCGGAAACGACCATCGCCAGCATCATCGAGCGGTCGAGCGCCAGCACGTCTTCGAGCGCATACAGCGAACCAATCATCATTAGCGGGAAGGCAACCAACCGGAAGAATCCGGCCACATAGGCGTTGAATGAACAAACCACCGGACCGAGCTTCGCACCGCATAGATAATAGCCGATGACCAGCATCGCCAAGGGCGTATTAAGGTCCGCCAGGAATCCGACGCTTTTCGCTAATACTGCCGGCAGGCGCACCGAAGCGAAGAACAGCGGCAGTCCCAGCGCCAACCCGACCGTGCCGGGATTGACGAAGATCGAACGCAACTCCGGCCCCACCAAAGCTTTTACCGAGACGTTGCGGGTCGTGCAATTCCCCCAACTCCAGATCACCACATTAAAAACCCCAACATAGACGACACTGAAGAAAACGCCCTCGTCGCCCAACAGCGCGTCCGTCAAGGGAATTCCCATGAAACCGGCGTTGGAGAACACGGCCGCCACCCGCAACACATTTTTCGTCGGTACGCGCTCGTGATGAACGAGCAGATACGCCAACGCTATCGCCACGATATGTCCCGCACTCGTAAGCAGCGCGGCGAAACCGAGATTCGCGAGCATTGCGCGATCGAACGGACGCTGAAACGCATCGATAATCAACGCGGGCGTGACAACGACTACGAGGATGTCCACTATCCCTCTGACCGTCTCGGCATTGAGCAGTTTCGCCCTCCGGCAGACAAACCCTACTGCCATCAGCGCGAAGAGCACGCCCACTTGTGTAGCTACGATAACGAGATTGTCCATCGAAATTGCTTCTCGAAGGCGACAGGCGCGACAAATCTTTCCCCGACGTCGCCGTCGGCGATTGCCAGTTTTACCGGTGAATATTTCAACGCCATGGGCTTGCGGCGGTTAAACGATGTATGGGTTGGCGCGGCGTTCTTCGCCGATGGTCGTGAAAGAACCGTGCCCGGGGACGACGAGCGTGTCATCCGGCAGTTCCATCAAACGCTTGAGCGACTCAAGCATGGCCGTCATGTCGCCGCCGGGGAAATCGGTGCGCCCGATCGAGCCCGCGAAAAGAGTATCGCCGGAAAGCAGCAGTTTTTCATGCGCCAGATAATAGCACACGCCCCCTGGCGTGTGGCCTGGAGTCGGAATCACGGCAATCTGCCCGGCCTCGCGTGCAATTTCATCGACCGGACGCAGGTTCGCCGGTTTGCCGATTGAGGAATATTCGCCGGGAAACTGGTTGAACGGGTGGCCGAACATCGGCCAATCGCTTTCGTGAACGTAAACCGGCAGCTGCGGGAAAGCCTTCTGCAAATCGGCAATCGCGGTAATGTGGTCGAAATGCGCGTGAGTGAGCAGAACTGCCGCCGGATGCGCCGCTTTCTTCTCCAGAATCGACAAAATTCGGCCGGCCTCTTGTCCGGGATCGACGATATACGCCCGATCCGCTTCCGTCAGAATCGAGCAATTCACCTCGTAACTTCCCACCGCGATAGTCTGTCGTTGCATAATGGCATTCCCCTCGTCCGCGCGTCAAATTCCCAGCAGGCGGCGCGCGTTGCCGCCGAAAACCGCGTCCCAATCGCGCTGGTCGCGCAACGATTTCACCCAGCGGACCGCTTCAGAGCACGAGCTCCACGGAAAGTCGGTCGCAAAGAGAATCCGCTCCGTCGGCCAACTCGAGACAATGCGCATCGGTTCGTCATAGTGCCAGTGGCGCATGAGAACGGACGTGTCGATATAGGCGCCCAGATCGGCAAGTTCGTCGGTTGAATGGACGGGATGTCCATCGCAACCGCCTAAATGGGCGGCGATGAATTTGAGATTCTTAACGTGTCTGAGCAGAACCGCAACCTCCTTCGGTCCGCAGGCATCGTACCGTCCTGGATAGCCGATATCGTAGCCGCAATGGCACTGCACGACCAGCCCCAAATCGGCGATTTTCTCGAACATCGGCCATACTTGCGGATCATCAAGCCGGAAATTCTGATAGTAGGGGTGCAGTTTAATCCCCTTGAATCCCCGCGCGGCGATTTCGTCGAGATGGCGAAGGCACTCGGTATCGTCGGGATGCACCGAAAGGAACGGAATTATCCGCTCGCGCGCCCGCGCGCCCATTTCCCCGCTGCGGATGGCCTCGGCATAGCGCAACAGCACCTCGAACTGCGCCGGCTTGGTGGCTATCTGGCAAAGCACGGCCTTGTCAATTCCATCGTGCTCAAGGTGGTCCAGATGATTGGCGAGCGTACCGTCGCCCACGGGCCACAGCAAGCCCTCGATCGCGTGGCTCATCCCCGCGATTGCCCGGACGGCAATCGAGTCGGGGAAGTGGTGGGAGTGGACGTCAATGATCATTTCATCATCAGCGCGCACAGCGCCTTGACAAAACGCGAGCCGTCCGCGACTGGCGACCCTTCTGCGATCAGCGCCGCGTCGTAGATCATCCGTGCCGCATCGGCCTGCTCTTCGCCAGCCATGGCGGCGATCTTCTTCACGAGCGGATGGGAGGCGTTGAGTTCGAGAATGCGCTTTTCGTCCGGAACCTCCTGCTTCATCGCGCGCATCATCCTCACCATCGACGGCGGCAGAGCGTATTCACGCGCCACCAGACAGCAGGGCGAATCCGCCAGCCGCGTAGAAACGCGAACGTCCGCAACCGCGTCCGCCAGCGTCTTCTTTACCGCCTCGATCAAATCCTTGAGTTCGCCGGCGGCCTTCTCGTTCTGCTCCTTCTCGGCCTTCTGCTCGGCTTCGCTACCGAACTGCACCTCGCCCCTGGCCACATCAACGAACTTTCGGCCGTCAAACTCACGCAGCGACTCGGTGAGATACTCGTCAACCGGATCGCAGAAGATAAGCACATCGCATCCGTGACGGCGCGCATTCTCGATCTGCGGCGCGCGGCGGGCGTCTTCTTCGCGTTCGGCGCAAATATAGTAGATGTCCTTCTGGTCGGACGGCATGGCCTTGACATAGTCCTCGAGGAAGATGCGCTTGCCTGCTTCGCCGCGCGCCGTGGGGTACTTTAGGAGCTTCTTGATGCGATCGGCGTTCGTCCAGTCGGTGTGGACGCCTTCCTTGAGCACCGCGCCGAAGGAGGCAAAAAACTCGTCGTATTTCTCGCCTTTCTTCTTCATATCTTCCAGCGTGGAGAGCAGCTTGGCGGTGACCGCCGACTTGATCTTGGCCACGACCGCGTCGTCCTGCAGCATTTCGCGCGAAACGTTGAGCGGCAGATCAGAAGAGTCCACCACGCCCTTTACAAAGCGCAACCACGGCGGCAACAACATTTCCATGTCGTCGCCAATGAACACATTGCGAACATAAAGCGAAAGCCCGCGCTTCTGGTTAGGCATGAAAAGATCCATCGAGGCCTTCTTGGGCAGGAACAAAAGCGCCTTGAACTCGACTGCTCCCTCGCCGGAGAACGGAATCGTTTCCGCCGGCGCGTCGTAGTCGTGCGTGAGGTGCTTATAGAACTCTTCGTACTCCTCGTTCTTGACGTCCTTCTTCTGGCGCTTCCACAGCGCAATCTGCGTATTAAGCGGCTTGGCCTCGCGCTCTTCGCGGCGCTTTTTATCCTCTTCCTTCTCGCCATCGACTGCACCAATGGTGCGGAACGAAATCGGGTAGGCGATGAAATCGGAATACTTCTTCACCAAATCGGACACTCGCCAATAGTCGAGATACTCCCTTTGTTCCTCGCGCAAATGCAAGGTGATTGAAGTACCAAACCCCTCTGGGCGCTCGGCATCGGCGATTGTATAGCTGCCGCCCAGGTCCGACTCCCACGCGAAGGCCGCCTCGCCGCCCCGCTTCTTCGTGACCACGCGAACCTTGTCCGCCACCATAAACGCCGCGTAAAAACCCACGCCAAACTGTCCGATCAACTCGGGCAGCGCCTCGCCACCCTTCTCCTTGAGCGCCTGGCGGAAAGCCTTGGTTCCAGAGCTGGCAATCGTGCCGAGATTCTGCTCCAGGTCGGCGGCATCCATACCAATGCCGTTATCGGCTATCGTCATCGTTCCTGCCGCCTTGTCGACCGCGATCTCGATGCGCCACTGGGGATTGTCGGCGGCCAGATCCTTCTGTGTCAGCGATAGATACTTGGCGCGATCGATTGCGTCGGACGCGTTCGAAATCAGTTCGCGCAGAAAGATTTCCTTCTTTGAATACAGGGAATTGACCACGAGATCGAGCATTTCGGCGATCTCGGCTTTGAATTGATTCGTCTTCGTTTCCATAATGCGCGCTATTATACCACGATATAGCGAAAGTGGGTAGGGCTTGTATTGACGAGGCAAGGCTGATGACAATCGAGAGCAAGAAAAAAGCGCCGCGGAACCCGCGGCGCTTTTGACTGTACTGCCGTTGCGGCAAGGCCTTACTTCTTCATCGCCTCTTCGACCGCCACCGCCACTGCCACCGTCGCGCCCACCATGGGGTTGTTGCCCATGCCGATGAGACCCATCATCTCAACGTGCGCCGGCACCGACGACGAACCCGCGAACTGCGCGTCGGAATGCATGCGACCCATGGTGTCGGTCATACCGTAGCTCGACGGACCCGCCGCCATATTGTCGGGGTGCAGCGTGCGGCCCGTGCCACCGCCGGAAGCGACCGAGAAATACTTGCGGCCATTCTCCCAGCACCATTTCTTGTAGGTGCCGGCGACCGGGTGCTGGAAGCGCGTCGGATTCGTGGAGTTACCGGTGATCGACACGCCCACATTCTCGGCCTGCATAATCGCCACGCCTTCGGGCACATTGTCGGCACCGTAGCACATGACGGCCGCGCGCGGACCCTTCGAGAACGCCTTCTTCTCGACAACCTTGAGCTTTTCCGTCTTGTTGTTAAACGCCGTCTTCACATACGTAAAGCCATTGATACGGCTGATGATATAGATCGGAAGAGC
>CALYTX010000113.1 GCA_945487985.1 uncultured Verrucomicrobiota bacterium
TGAAATCAGGAACTCGCACGGCATCAAACATACTGAAAATGTGGCGGAGAAGACCATTTGAAAAGAAAGACTCGTAGATAAGCGGACGGACATCGACCTGACAGCGGTAAAGCTCAGTTCCCAACACGACCGGATCAATTATCGCCGGATGATTGGGTAAGATCAGATAGGTTCTGCCCGGGATGAGATGTTCAACACCAGAAACGGAAACCTCGTAGCGCCGCGACAGCACCCACCGCCCAACACCTACGAGCGCGTTGCGATTGAGCAAAATGAAAGCCACAACGCCCACAAGCACCAGAAGCACAATCAAGGCAGACATCTTAAGCCCTCTTTTACGTAATCAAGGTAATCCTACTATATTCAACCCGGCCGCGCCACAGCCTAAATCCGCCTCCGAAACAGGCGAAACAGACGGCATTGACGAACTCGACAAAAGCTCAGAAGCATCCCTGCGGTTCGCCGGCCACGGATAGGCTCCAAGTTCAACAAGTGCTTCGCCGGCGAGAAACAACGAACCAAACACAAGCACCGTTTCACACCGGGAATCACGAGCAAGGGACATTGCCGCGCCAAGCGAATCGGCCGCCTCGGCGGCAATTCCCAACTTGGCGAGGTGGCATGCTAACTCGACAGCGGGAACCGAACGCGGATTCGCCGTCCTAACCGCAATCGCCCGGCTGATAAGCGGAACAAGCGGCGCTAAAGTCGCTTCAACATCCTTGTCGCCGCAGAACCCAACGATGGCCACGAGCTTGACCGAGGCCGAAGACAATGTCTGCGCCAGCGATCTGGCGAGAGCGCGAGCGGCAGGCGGATTGTGCGCGCCGTCGACAATAAATCTACCGATGCGCTGGAAGCGCCCCGGCCACACGGTTCTACCAAGGCCGCCGAGATAACGCTCGGGCGGGCCAGGCAGTTTTCCGGCGAGAATCAGCGCCTTGATCGCGGCAATTGCCGTCACGGCGTTTTCGCGATTGAAGGCACCTGCGAGCGGAAATCCACCGGGGATTTCCGTCTCGTCGGCCAAATCGGGCGCATAAATGAATTTCGCGCCCCGTTCCTGGGCGGTGCGCTCTACTATCTCCAGCGCGGCGAACTCGTTAACACCCGCCACCACAATCGCCCCGGGCTTGATGATGCCAGCTTTCTCGGCGGCGATTTTCTCCACGCTATCGCCCAGCCACGAACAATGATCAAGTCCAATACGAGTGATAACTGCGAGATCACCAAGTGCAATATTGGTCGCGTCGAGTCGTCCGCCCAGTCCAGTTTCAAGAATGGAAAATTCAACTTTGGCGTCCGCAAAAAGCCGAAAAGCGACTGCCGTCAACGCTTCAAAGAACGTTGCCTCGGGAATTCTCCGGCGTCCCTCCGCGCTCGAAAGCGCGGCAATCACACCGGTTGCGGCCGCTTCGAGTTGCGCATCGAGAACCATCTTGCCATCGAGAAAAAACCGCTCGTTGATCTGGCAAAGGTGGGGTGAGGTGTAGCGTCCGGCATGCACGCCGCCCGCGCCAAGGCACGCGTCCAGCATTGCCGCGACCGCCCCCTTGCCGTTGGTGCCGGCAATATGAATCACCGTGCCAAGGGCGCGCTGGGGATTGCCGGTCATGGCGCACAGCGCGCTGATTGCCTCCAATCCAGCCTTCATACCGAAACGCCGCCGGGCGGCGAGTTCTTCAATAAGTTTCATTACGATTCTATTTCAGATACAGCGCCAAAGTCACGCTCGCGCCGTAGCCGAGGATAATCATCCACATCAACTTGTCGCTCAGCAGCACTTTTTCCGGACGCCCCACGTCGCCTTTGCCGTAAACGAGAAACAGATAGCGGACGATTCCCTGCGCCACGAAAATCGCGCTGAAGGCAAGCTTG
Organism: uncultured Verrucomicrobiota bacterium; assembly: GCA_945487985.1. Classification (GTDB taxonomy): domain Bacteria; phylum Verrucomicrobiota; class Kiritimatiellia; order RFP12; family UBA1067; genus UBA1067. The sequence goes on from CALYTX010000113.1 coordinate 1,879, forward strand.
CGCGTCCCAAAACGCGAGAGTGTATCCTCCGAAAGCGTATACCACATATACGCTCCCACCGTTGCCGCTGCCGCCAACGCGATGAGTCCGTCGAGAATCACCGGATGGTAACCCTTGAGCGCCTCGCGTGAATCTTCCGCAACAATTTTCTCGTGCCGGCGCTTCGACAGCGCGAGGAACAACGAAAGCAAAAACGCGCAGATGAGCAGCCATGGCGAAATACGCACATCGGTAGCGGCCGCACCGGCAATTGCGCGCAATACAAACCCGGCGGCGATGACCACGACATCGAGATAGGGAATACGCTTTAGCAGACCAGAATACGCGCATTGCATAAGCGCGTAGATAAGCAGCACCGCAAAGCCCCAGGTGCGGTCAGGGTGCCGGAATACGAGAAAACACGGATAAAGCAATCCGGCGGCAAAAAACGCCAACGCCATGCGCACCGCGTCGATCGGTTCGATTTCACCCGCCGCCACTGGGCGCCGCCGCTTGACGGGGTGAAGCCGGTCGGCGCGGTAGTCAGCAACATCGTTGAGCAGATAAAAAGCGCTCGACAAAAGGCAAAAGCTCATAGCCATGGCCGAAACCAGCAATAGCGGAGCCCATCCGCGGGCGTGAGCAGCCTGAGAAGGATCGGCGACCGCAAAGAGCCAACCGAGAAACACGAGCGCATTCTTCGTCCACTGGTTCGCGCGCACCGCCCGCACCCATACATAAATCCGGCTTATCATTGTTTGAAAGTTCTCCAGCGGAATATTCCCCACAACAGCGAATGGTCGACATAGACTGGCGAAGATCGATTTTCATAGAAGGTCCAGAACTTCGCCCAGTTCCGGTCAATCTGAGGCACATAGCGAATGGGGAAAAGCCCCAGAACACGCATGCGCGTTTCGTCATCGTGAGACTCGCTCTCCCACAACGGCCAGAGGCGGGTATATCCGCGCCCCGATGCGTAGAAAGGAAAGATGCGCGTCTGATCGTCGTACAACTCCACCAATTTCCACCCGTAGCGAGTAACGCGAGAGCTTTCAGAGCCGCTTTTATAGTCGTAATCAACAACCCGCTCGTAGAATGGCCAGATTCCAAGCCGCCAACACCGCGGCGAAGATTCGTATTCGAAAAACGGCCATGGGCAACGCAATCGGAACGAATCTGCGGAATCATGCTCTACTTCGCCATCCTGACTCGAACGCCGCGACTGGGAACTGGCTACCGAGAAGAAAGGCGGCAAAAACGAATCCTGTTGCTCGAATTGCCGCCGCACGCGCGACCAGAGCGGAAACAGAGTCCACGAATAACCTTCACCGGCCGTATCACGGTCGCTTTCGTAATGCGCCCAAGTGACGAACGGCCAAAGCACGTAGCGATGAACCGATTCACGTTGACGGTTAACGCCGTAGATGGGCCATAGGCTCCACGAACCATCGCTGCGCCAGCTTAAAAACGGGAAAAGGATGGAATTGGTCTCCAGCCACTCTTCGCGCCGCTGACCGTCGCGCCAGCAACTCCGCGGCATCCGGTAGCTGTGCCAGAGCGGCCAAAGCGCGAACTTCACGTCGTACATCGCCGCAATGTGCGGGTGACGCCCAACGAGCGGAAACAGACCGGCATAGCCACGGCCGCGGTCACATCCGTTGAACCAGAACGGAACGATAGAGAACTGGTAATCGCCGTTAGAATAATCCTGGCGCGAGGCGAGCAGACAAAACCGCCACCAATCGCGATGACTGGTGAAAAGCGGCCAGGCGATGTCTACCACTTCGCCCTCGCGGGCGTAGAACGGACGCGCCGCCACATACTTCGCACCGCAATCCTGTTCATAGAATGGACCGACCTGAAAAGCGGCGGACAACAGCAGAACGCTAGCGAGCACTCTTTCTCAATTCCTCGAATTCATCGCGTTCGTAGTCGGAAAGCTCCTTGATGCGCGACTGCACCTTGCGCAAAGTGGTCTTTCCGCGCATCGTGTCGCCACGCGCAAGTTGCACGCGTGCGAGCGAAACGAGCATGCGAACGTCGGCCTCTTTGCCGTCCTTTCCTTTTGACAACTCCACTGCCTTCAGGACGCATTTCTCCGCCTCGTCGAGATCTCCCTTGGCATCGAGAAGAATCGCGCCGAGGGTCTCCCAGGCTACATACAGACGTGGATCGGACTCGACCGCCTTGCGGGCGTTGAGTTCGGCCTCGGCGAAACTTTTGCGGCGGCGGAGCACCTCGGCCAAGTCGTTGAGTGCGAGTACCGGCGGTTTCCTCGCCGCGACGCTACGGCGAAGGAACGCCTCGGCCTCGGCGAACTGTCCGCGCTGAAGCGCGAGCGAACCCATCACATAGTTGGCCAGCGGCGCCTTGCGATTGCGGCGCAAAACCTCGCGCGCATGAATTTCGGCCTGCTCCTTATCGTCAAGCGATATATCCAGCCCCAACACCATGTCGGAGGCCGCTTCGATGTTCGGTCTCTCTCGGGCGGCGGCCACGAAGGCGTCGCGGGCAGCCCGCCGTTTCTCTGCGCCTTCTCGCAAAAGCACGAAGGCGCGAGTCGTCTGCAGGTAATAATCTGTTGGGGATCGTGCCTGCTTTTCCATCGTAGCTAAAATCTCGTTCTTGAGCTCGAGCGAAAGCTTCTTGGCGGCGGCTTCATCCTTGGCGGCATCGATTTCTTGAATCGTAATCATCGCCAGCATCGACCAGGCCTGCATGTCGCCGTGATTGGCGTCAGTAAGCTTGCGGACCGTTTTTTTGGCTTCAGCGAGATTGTTGCGCATCAAATGGAGCATAGCCATTTCCATCGTCCCGCGCGGATCGTCGCCATTGGCCTTCGTTGCACGCTCGAGATATTCGGCCGCCTTTGCGGAATCGCCCTCAAGAAGCTCCAGGCGCATCATCCCGATGAGCGCATCGTGATTGTCAGCGTCCTGCGAGAGCACTTCTTCGTAAGTTTCACGAGATTTACCGCGCTCATCCTCCGCCGCGTAGAGCGCAGCCATCATGTTCAAAAGCGCATAACGATTGTCGGTCTGGACAAAATCGATAGCGCGGCGAACTTGTTCAAGCGCCTCGCCTGGGCGCCCCGAACGCGCCCAGTTGTATCCCATGCGGATAAACATCTCCGGCGTGCGGATGTATCCGTAATACGTTCCCAGACGCCACAGGCTGTAGCGGCGGTTCTTGTTGTCGACAATCGCCTTGAAGCGGTCTTCAAGCTCTCGCTTCTTGTTGAGCGCCTTGGGATAACACGTACGCGCCATCTCCAGCTCGTTGATAAGCGCGCAAATATTATCCCGGTCAATCGTCTCAAGCACCA